>NZ_JBICII010000128.1:0-15917 GCF_043101865.1 Pseudomonas sp. zjy_15 | reverse complement strand
CAACGGCAACGGCAACGGCAACAGCAGGTGGATGGGCATAGAATCTCAGTTTACTACTGGCCCAGCAGCTGAGCTGGGGTGCCGACCGGCGGATTGTCAGCAGTGGAAGCAAATTCGCACCCATTTGCAGTTGCTCCACGCGGCGTGGCGCCTTAGACTGCCGCCCCCTGTAAAAGAGTGCCGGTTGGCGCTTGAAGAATTCCGCTGGCGATGCATAGGCATCGGCGGCACATGAATCGCCCAAATGCACATTTTTTCATAGAGAAATCGATGACCAAGGAACAGTTGCTGGCCATGTCGGCCGATGACTACATGAACGCCGACCAGCTTGCCTTCTTTACTGAGCTGCTGCAGGCGATGAAAGTCGAAACCCATGAACGCATCGAGCTCAGCCGCACCACCATCGAAGGCCTGGACACCCCGTCTGACCCTGCCGACGTGGCGTCGGTCGAAGAAGAACGTAGCTGGCTGGTAAATGCCATCGACCGCGACCAGCGCCTGCTGCCACAGCTGGAAATGGCCCTGGACCGTATTGCCGATGAAAGCTTCGGCTGGTGCGATGACAGTGGTGAGCCCATCGGCCTGAAGCGCTTGCTGATCAGCCCGACCACCAAGTACTGCATTGAAGCCCAGGAGCGCCACGAGCAGCTCGATCGCCACCAGCGCCAGGTATAAATCCGCGCGCGGTGCCAAGCCCCTCGGAGCAAATCCCAGGGGCTTTTTGCGTTTCTCGTCGATACCGTTTTTGTTGCGCCATAAGAAACACTGCTGTACCAGGATGTGCTGTTTCCGCGCCACTGTCAGGCGTATCATGGCTTTATCGTTAGGGTGCTAATTAAATTCCGGAGGGAATGATGAATAGCCGAGTCGATGTGGCTGTGATGATAGGGTCGGGTGTGCCGGCCACCTTGCAGGCGCTGGGCAAGCGTATTTGCTGGGTAGTGCTGGTCAATGGCGAGCGCCGCGGCACCGCCTTCGCCACGCGCGAAGAAGCGCTTGAGTGCCAGGCTGCCTGGCAGCAGCAACTGAAGAAAGGACTGGCTGCCTGAAAATGTTTATTGCCTCTCGACGGGTTTCGGTGTTTTCGGGCATATTTGTCCTACAGTAATGCGCACATGGATGCCAGGGCTTGTCCTCTTGCAGGCTCACGCCATTGGTTGCGTTTTCTGGCGAGTGATTTCAGGCATCACGCTTCCCAAGCCGGGAATGAGCCAAACGCCTTCGGTTGAGGGCGAATCTGGCAAACCAGAGTAAAGATTCCTGCACGCTGCATCGTCAGCGAGCACAGACATTTCGCATATCGCTTTATTACTCTTTTTGCCTATCGATAAGAAATGGCCGTGCCTCCCCGAGCTTGGGTGAGGGCGGGTTGTAACCGGTTGAGGATTACTTCATTGGCAGTCAGCACACTTGATACGCATGCGTTGTTCGCCCTGGGCGACTTGCGCGGTAAATTGGCCCAACTGTTTCAGGGCCGCTTCATCTATGTCACCGAACAGAGTCCCGAAGGCTTGTACATGGCCGAAATCGACACCGAGAGTGCCCTGGTGGTCGATGACAAGCAGCGCCTTGAATTGAAAGTCGGCGACCACTTCCGTGCTGCCGTATTGCCTAGCCGCGAAGGTGGCAAGCTGGAAATGCGTTTTCGCGAAATCAAGTTGAATGTGTATGGCGTGGGCGACTACGCCTTCGTTTCTGTGCCGGAAGGCGAGGGCATCGTGTTTCGTGAAGGCCATGGCGTGATGCTGGTATTCGCCGCGCAGCAGCAAGTGCAGGAAGGCCTGGGCAAGTTGCTTAAAGCAGTGACTGGCAAGGTCGCCAAATGGCGCAAGGGTGAACTGACCACCTTCAAGGCCAGTGAATGACCGAAACTGACGACGCACCGGCCTCGCGGGCCGAGTTTCATCGGCAGCACCAGGCAGATGCCGTGGCTGAGGCAGAACGTTTGCTGGCCGGGCGTGAGAAGCTGCAAAGCGCCTGGTTGAACTGGGTGGCGGCTGAGCTCTATCGCCTCAGCCCGCCGCCGTATGCCGCCATGGTCCGGCGCGAGTTGCAGCGCCTCAGCCAAGGTTGAGACGGCAAACCTTCAATTGCCACGGTCTCGGCCGCTGCTGACTTCTTCAGGCACCGGCTCTTTCGACATGCGCTTGCGGAACAGCGCCGCCCGCGCCAGCAACAGCGTGGTTATCGGCACGGTGATCGACAGCAGGATAGGAATCAGCCACGCGTGCAGCACAGGGGTGCCCTTGAGCCACGAAAAGTAGATGATCGAGGCCAGTGCAACGCACCATGCACCAAGGGTCGAGGCCAGCGCTGGCGGGTGCATGCGCTGGAAGTAGTCTTTCAGGCGTACCAGGCCTATAGCGCCGACCAGGGCGAACAGGCTGCCGGTGAGCAGTAGCGCGGCCGTGACCAGTTCCAGCCAGAACGGCAGTACCAGGGCTTCAGTCATTCGATCACCTCTCCGCGCAGCAGAAACTTGGCCAAGGCAAACGAGCCGACGAAACCAAACAGCGCAATCAGCAGGGCACCTTCGAAGTAGGTGTCACTGGCATAACGGATACCCAGCACCAGCATGGTGAGCATGGCCAGGATGTACAGGTAGTCCAGGGCCAGCACGCGGTCTTGGGCGGACGGGCCACGGAACAGCCGGATCAGCGTCAGGCCCATGGCCAGGGCGAAGATGAACAGGCTGGCGAGGACGGCGTTGGCGAGCAGGCCTGTCATTGGAAAATCTCCATCAGCGGGCGTTCGTAAGTGTCCTTGAAGTGCTGTATGAAGGCCGCTTCATCGTCCAGCTCAAACACATGCACCAACAGCACACTGCGGTCCAGTGCCAGTTCGGACCAGACTGTGCCAGGCACCACCGTGGTGATCATCGACAGCGCTGCCAGGCCGTGGGGGTCACGCAATGCCAGTGGTACGTGAACGAACGCCGAGCGTGGCGGCTGCTTGCCGGCCCGCAGCACACCGCGGGCCACCAGCAGGTTGGAGATGACCACATCGATGCCGACCCGACCGATCAGCCTGGCGATGACCAGGGGACGCCGTACGTGGGCATGCTGCGGGCGCAGGGGTGCCATCAACAGTGGCGCCAGTATGCCAAGTGCGGCGCCCAGCAGCAGGTTGCCGGGGCTGACCGAGAGGTTCAGCAGCAGCCACAGGCCGAACAGCGAGACCGATAGCAGCGGGGCGGGGAGCAGTCGGTTCATGGCTGCACCTGTACGTCGCGCGAGGTGGGGCCAGGAATCGGCCGGGCGGCCATCACGGCTTCGATATAGGCATCGGGGGCCTGCAGGCTGGCGGCAGTGTCCTGGGTGTAGCGCAGCAACGGCTCGGCCTTGAGGCTGAGGATGAGGCACAGGCCGAGCAGGATGACGATGGGTAGGCATTCATAGCGCCGCAGCACCGGTGACGGGCGCTCTTCGGGCTTCCAGAATCGCTGGATACCGACGCGGCCGAAGGCGATCAGCGAGGCCATGCCGGACAGGATCAGCAACGCCACCAGGCCCCAGCCGGCGGCACTCAGCGGCTGCTCGGCCGGCACGCCCAGGCCCAGTGGATTGAACAGCGCGCTGATCAGGTTGAGCTTGCCGACAAAGCCCGACAGCGGCGGCATGCCGATGATCAGCAGTGCGCAGGCGATGAAGCTGAGCCCGAGGAAGGCCATGGTCCACGGGATGATCTGGCCGATTACCACCTGCTGTTCATCGTCGAGGTTGATACCCTTGGGCGGGTGCAGCGATTCCAGTGGCGGCGGCATGGCGTCCTCTTCTTCGTCCAGCGGCGCTTCATTGGCCGAGCGCGAGCGCTCGACCAGTTCGGCGAGCAGGAACAGTGCGCACAGCGCAAGGGTCGAGTTGACCAGGTAGAACAGCGCCGCGCCGGTCAGTGCCGCCTGGGCAAAACCCACCGCGCCAAGCAGGGTGCCGGCCGAGACCAGGATACTGAGTGCCGCCATCCGCTCCAGGCGCTGTGCCGCCAGGATCGATACCGCTGCCACCGCCAGGGTGACCAGGCCGCCGTAAACCAGCCATTCACCGCCGAAATGCGCCGAGGCCCCGGCCTGCCCGGAGAACAGCAGCGTCCACAGGCGCAGCACGGCGTACAGGCCGACTTTGGTCATGATGGCGAACAGTGCAGCCACCGGCGCGCTGGCTGACGCGTAAGCTGGCACCAGCCAGAAGTTCAGCGGCCAGATGCCGGCCTTGACCAGGAAGGCCACGGCCAGGATTGCCGCGCCGGCATGCAGCAGGCCACGGTCGGCCTCCGGTACCAGTGGAACCTTCAGCGCCAGGTCGGCCATGTTCAGGGTGCCGGTCACGCCATACAGCATCGCTGCGCCGATCAGGAACAGCGACGAGGCAAACAGGTTGATGGCGATGTAGTGCAGGCCGGCGCGCACCCGCGCCCGCCCCGAACCATGCAGCAGCAAGCCATAGGAGGCGGCCAGCAGCACTTCGAAGAAGACGAACAGGTTGAACAGGTCGGCGGTGAGGAAGGCGCCGTACAGGCCCATCAGCTGGATCTGGAACAGCGCATGGAAGCTGGCCCCTGCACCGTCCCAGCGGGCCCGGGCAAACAGCAGGGCGCTGAAGCCGATGACCCCGGTCAGGCTCAGCAAGAGCGCGGACAGGTGGTCCACCACCAGCACGATGCCAAACGGCGCTGGCCAGTTGCCCGGCAGGTACACGCCGATCGAGGCTGCCTGGCCCTGGGTGCGCACCCACAGCAGCAGAGAGACCGCGATTGCCAGGCCGGTGAATGTTGACAGCAGGTTAAGCCTGGCCTTGATATGCCTGTGCTTTTCACCCAGCAGCAACATTATCGCCGCTGTAATCAGCGGCAGCAGGATGGGGGCGACAATCAGTTGGCTCATACCACTCATTCGTCACGCTCCCGGCCATCCACGTGGTCGGTACCGGTCAGGCCGCGCGAAGCCAGCAGCACCACGAGGAACAGCGCGGTCATGGCGAAACTGATGACGATGGCGGTGAGCACCAGTGCCTGTGGCAGCGGGTCGGTGTAATGCAACAGGTCCTGGGTAACGCCATCCTTGATGATCGGCTCCTTGCCGATGAACAGGCTTCCCATGCTGAAGATGAACAGGTTGACCCCGTAGGAAAGCAGACACAGGCCCATGATCACCTGATAGGTGCGCGGGCGCAGGATCAGCCACACCCCGGAGGCAGCCAGTACGCCGATGGCGACTGCAATCACTTCTTCCATCAGGCGGCTCCTGCTTGGCTGGTTTTTGCCGGGTTGCCCGGGCGATAGGCGCGCACCGACTGGTGCGCCAGGGCCGTGAGGATCAGCAGGGTCGAGCCGACCACAACGGTGTATACGCCGATATCGAAGAACAGCGCGCTGGCCACGTGCACATCACCCAGCAACGGCAGGTGCAAGTGGGCGGTATGAGTGGTGAGGAACGGGTAACCCAGCAGCATGGCGCCGACCCCGGTCAGGGTCGCGCACAGCAGCCCGGTTCCCATCCAGCGCAGCGGCCGCAGGCTCATCTGCGCCTCGACCCACTGGGTGCCGGCCACCATGTACTGGAGGATGAATGCCACCGACATCACCAGGCCAGCGACAAAACCGCCACCGGGCTGGTTGTGCCCACGCATGAACAGATACATGGACACCAGCAAGGCGATCGGCAGCAGCAGGCGCACCAGCGCTGCAGGCACCATCATGAAGCCCAGTGCGGTATCGGTGGCATGCCGCGGGTTGATCAGGTCGGTGACTACGTCCGGCGCCAACTGACGTTGTTGCGCTGGCAGTTGCATGCTCTCTTTCGGAGGACGGAAGCGCCGTAGCAGGGCGAACACCGTCAGGGCCACAGCCACCAATACGGTGATTTCACCCAGGGTATCGAAGCCGCGGAAGTCGACCAGCATGACATTGACCACATTGGTGCCGCCGCCCTGAGGCAATGCCCGGCTCAAGTAGAACGAGGAAATGTCATTGGGCGTCGGTCGGGTCAGCATGGCGTACGACAGCACGGCCATGCCGCCACCCACCAGCACGGCCAGCAGCAAGTCGCGCAGGCGGCGCATGCGCGCGCGCTCCAGGCTGCCAGGCAGCGGCGATACGCCTTCGATACGCCGTGGCAGCCAGCGCAGGCCAAGCAGAATCAGCACGGTGGTGACCACTTCCACCACCAACTGGGTCAGTGCCAGGTCGGGCGCAGAGAACCAGACGAAGGTGATGCAGGTCATCAGGCCGCAGACGCTGACCATGATCAGTGCCGCCAGGCGGTGGTACTTGGCCTGGTAAGCGGCGCCGATGGCGCAGGCAATGGCGATCAGCCACAGGGCGACGAACACGCCCGAACCCGGAATCTTCGGGCGATCACCCCAGCTCAGGCCGCTATACAGCATCGGCGTGAGGCCCGCGAGGAACGCGGCGAATACCAGCATGAACAGCTGCGACTGCAGTCGCCGGGTGGTGAGCACGCGCTCGATGCGACGCGCCAGCAGCATCAGGTGAACCTGGCCGTGCTCGAACAGTCGCTTGCCATTGAAGCGCTCGATCACCGGCGGGTAGGGGAAGCGGCCCAGGCGCAGTTGCTTGCGCAGCAACAGGTACAGGACGATGCCGCCGCTCATGGCTACCAGGCTCATGATCATCGGCGCGTTCCAGCCATGCCAGATGGCCAGGCTGTATTCCGGCAGGGTACCGCCAACCACCGGCAGGGCCGCAGCGGCCAGCAGGGGGCCGACCGACTGGGTGGGGAAGATGCCCACTACCAGGCACGTGAGCACCAGCAGCTCCACCGGAGCACGCATCCAGCGTGGCGGCTCGTGCGGGGTATGGGGCAGGTCCTGGGCCGTCGGCCCGAAGAACACATCGACGGTAAAACGCAGGGCATACGCCACGCTGAAGGTGCCGGCCAGAGTGGCGATTACCGGCAGCGTGGCCTCGACCCAGGCAGTGGAACTGATGAACACCGTTTCGGCGAAGAACATTTCTTTCGACAGGAAGCCGTTCATCAGCGGCACGCCGGCCATTGAGGCGCTGGCGACCATGGCCAGGGTCGCGGTGTAGGGCACCAGGCGGATCAGGCCGCTGAGGCGGCGAATGTCACGGGTGCCGCTCTCGTGGTCGATGATGCCGGCGGCCATGAACAGCGAGGCCTTGAAGGTGGCATGGTTGAGGATGTGGAATACCGCGGCGACGGCAGCCAGCGGGCTGTTAAGGCCCAGTAGCAGGGTAATCAGGCCCAGGTGGCTGATGGTCGAATAGGCCAGCAAGCCCTTGAGGTCATTTTGGAACATGGCGGCGAAAGCGCCGAGCAGCAGGGTGAGGGCGCCGGCACCGCCGACGATCCAGAACCACTCCTCGCTACCGGAAAGTACCGGCCACAGGCGTGCCAGCAGGAACACCCCGGCCTTGACCATGGTTGCAGAGTGCAAGTAGGCCGACACCGGTGTGGGCGCTGCCATGGCGTGGGGCAGCCAGAACTGGAAGGGGAACTGTGCGCTCTTGGTCAGTGCGCCAATGAGGATCAGGGGCAGCAGCACCGGGTAAAGCGCATGCTGGCGGATGATATGCCCGGCAGCCAGGACCTTGTCCAGGTCATAGCTGCCGACCACATGGCCGAGCAGCAGGGCCCCTACCAGCAGGCACAAGCCGCCTGCACCGGTTACCATCAGCGCCATGTAGGCGCCACGACGGGCGTCGGCGCGGTGGTGCCAGTAGCCGATCAGCAGGAAGGAGAACAGGCTGGTCAGTTCCCAGAAGAACACCAGTTGGATCAGGTTGCCGGAGATGACCAGGCCGAGCATGGCCCCCATGAAGGCCAGGAAGAACGCGAAGAAGCGTGGTACCGGATCTTGCGGTGACATGTAATAGCGGGCATACAGCGACACCAGAGCGCCAATGCCCAGTACCAGCAACGAGAACAGCCAGGCAAAGCCGTCCATGCGCAACACCAGGTTCATTCCCAGGCTGGGAAGCCACAGGAACTCTTCGCGAATGACGCCACCATGGGCAATCTGAGGGTACAGAAGTGCTACCTGGACGGTACCGACCAGGGCTACGAGCCCGGCAAGAATGGACTCGGCGTTACGTGCGTTGTGCGGCAGCACAGCTGCCAGGCAACTGCCCACGAACGGCAGAAGCAATAGCACTATCAAGGACATAGCGGCCTATTCTGGAGAAGTTTGCAAAGAATCATACGTGCCGAGGTGTTTATCACCAACACGCAAGCTGTCGCAGGATCCTACAAACAGGCTGTGACAAGCGGTTTTTTTATAACAGCTTTTTACAATGAATGGCCGCTGTTGACCGCTTTACAGCCCGGCCTGGCGTTCGCCTTGATGCTGCACATCGCGTGCTTCGACCGTTTCGCGAGGGCGCCGCACCTTGAGTTCACTGACCACCACCGCGACCACGATCAGCAGGCCGCCGAGCAGCGCCACACCCGGCAGGCGCTCGCCAGCCAGGCGCCCAACGATGCCGGCCCACACCGGTTCACCGGCATAGATGAGCGTGGCGCGAGTAGGCGAAACCGACTTCTGTGCCCAGTTCATCGCCACTTGGATCACCGCACTCATTGCGCCCAGGCCGACTGCGCTGGCCAGCAACAGCCAGGAAAAGTCGGGGATGCGCTCCTGGGTCGGCACGATCATCAGAAACGCCAGCAACGATGCGGTGGCAAGTTGCACCACGGTAACCCGGCGCACATCGACCTGGCCGGCGTAGCGGCTGATCAGAATAATTTCACCGGCGATGGCCACGGCACTGACCAAGGTGACCAGCTCGCCCTCGCTGAAACGCAGGCTGCCCCCTTCCGGGCCAGCCAGCAGCATCAGGCCGATGAAAGCCAGGCAGATACCCATGCTGGGCATCAGGCCAGGCCGCCGCCCCAGCACCAACCACTGCAGCAGCGGCACGAACGGCACGTACAGCGCAGTGATGAACGCTGACTGGCTGCTGCTAATGGTTTGCAGGCCCATGGTCTGCAGGCCATAGCCGAGCATGATCGACACGCCGATCAGCATGCCTGCCTTCAGTTCGGTGAAGGTAAGGCCGGGCAGCGCTCGCGCCGAGACCACGCCAACGAACAGCGCGGCTGCCGCGAAGCGTAGGCCGACGAAGAACATCGGGCCGCTGACGGTCATCACGTTGTGCACCAACAGGAAAGTGCCGCCCCACAACATGGTGATGAATACCAACACCAGTTCGGCCTTGCTCAGGCGGAAGGTGACGGCAGGGGTAGGCTTGCTGCTGGGCTGGTTCATGGTCTTGCACACTCGGAAAGGGCGGCGCACAATCGCCGCAAAAGTGGGCAGTATACTGCGCAATCCTGATCAGTGAGCAATATAGTGCACAAGGATTCTTCGCACCGGGCATCGGTGCTGCAACATGTCAGCCTCAATGTGCGCAGTCTGCGCAACGCCGCCGGCTTGAGTCAGGCGGCGCTCGCCGAGCGTTCAGGGGTCAGCCGGCGCATGCTGGTCGCGATCGAGGCGGGCGAGAAGAATGTCAGCCTGACCACATTGGACCTGATTGCCGAAGCCTTGGGCGTGGCCTTCAGTACCCTGATCCAGGCGCCAGACCTGCGCGACCCCGGGCGCATTGAAGAACTGGCCTGGGCTGGTGAACACCCCCAGAGCAGAGCGGTGTTGCTGGGTAGCAGCCCGGCAAGGCGCGAGGTGGAACTTTGGGAATGGACCCTGGCACCGGGGGAGTGCTATTGCAGTGAGGCCGATGCCGAAGGCTGGAGTGAGCAGATTTACGTGGTCGATGGGCAACTGACGCTGATCATCGAAGATGTCGAGCATCGCTTGCAGGCGGGGCGGTTCCATGTGTTCCCCAGCAATTGCCGGTATGCCTACCGCAACGATGGCGTGGCGGCTGTGCGGTTTGTGCGCAATGTGGTGATTTGAGTCTGCAGGCTTTGGGGCTGCTGTGCGGCCCCAAAGGTCTCAAGCCGATCAGTTTTTCAGCAGATCATCGGTCTTCACCACATTGGCATAGGCAAACGCCAACGCCGCCATCGCCGAGTCATGTACATGAGCCGCCGGCACCTGCTTGCCGTCGAACGCCAGTGGCAGGGTTGCGCAGGCATCGTGCGCCACGGTCACTTGATAGCCCAGATCGGCCGCAGCCCGGGTGGCGGCGTCAATGCACATGTGGCTCATGCTGCCGACGATGGTCAGCGCCTCGACGCCATGCCGGTCCAGCGTGTGCTCGAGATCGGTGCCGAGGAAGGCATTGACCTTGTGCTTGAGCACCACCGGTTCGCCCGGTAATGGCTCGACCTTGGCGTGGATGGCTGCACCCTGCGAACCGGGGGTAAAGAATGGCGCATCGGCAGTGTCGAACTCATGCCGCACATGCACTATCAGGTCGCCGCGCTGGCGTGCTGCTGCCAGCAGGCGGGCAGCGTTGTCGGCCGCCTGGTCGGCACCATCGAGGGTCCATTTGCCGCCCGGGAAGTAGTCGTTCTGGATGTCGATGATGATCAGTGCCTGCTTGCTCATGCTGCCTCCTGTGGCAGTAGTCGTCGAGAGACGTTAGTTATAGGCTGTGTTTACTCACCTGAGGATTGGCGCGAACGACACTATGCGGGCAAAAACTGACACCTCAGCCTACCTGGATATCGGCTTGCTGCTGTACCCCGGCGTGCAGCGCGCTGCCGTGCATGGGCTGGCCGACCTGTTCCTTGTGGCCAACCGGGTTGCGGCTGAACTGGGGGCCGTCGAACTGCCGCACATTCGCGTCACTTGCTGGCAGGCAGATGAGACGGGGCAGTTGTTGGCAGCGTCGGATGGTTCATCTGTCACCGCGCCGAGCCTGCGCGTACTGATCATTCCACCAAGCCTGGAGTCAGCTCCGCAGGCCGCGTTGCTCGAGCGTCACCGCGTGCCGCTGTGCCTGCTGCACGGGCGTGGTACGGTGCTGGCGTCGGTATGCATCGGTGTATTTTTCATTGCCGCCAGCGGTTTGCTCGACGGGCGCCCGGCCTGCACCCACTGGAACTATGTGCAGGCGCTTGCCCAGCGTTTCCCCAAGGTGCGGGTAGAAACCCAGCAGCCGTTGCTGGATGACGGCGACATCGTGACCTCGGCAGGTTTGATGGCCTGGACCGACCTGGGATTGCGTCTGCTGGAGCGCTTTGTGGGGACTACGGTGGCACAGGAGACCGCCCGCTATCTGGCCGTCGATCCGGTTGCGGCGCTGCTGCCCGGAGCTGTATTCAACCCGCGCCTGGACCACGGCGACGAGGCCGTGTTGAAGGTGCAACACTGGTTGCAGGGCAATGGCGGGCAGGATGCCGACCTGGCCGCGATGGCTGCCTGCGCGGGGCTGGAGGAGCGCACTTTCTTGCGGCGCTTTCGTGCAGCCACCGGGCTGCGCCCGACCGAGTATTGCCAGCAGGTGAGGGTTGGGCGGGCGTGCCGTTTACTGGAGTTCACCCGGCGCAACGTCGAACAGATTGCGTGGGGAGTCGGATACCAGGATCCGGGCGCGTTTCGCAAGGTGTTCCAGCGTGTCACCGGCCTTACCCCGAGTGACTATCGGCGACGGTTTGCGGTGTCCGGCCAGGGTCTGTAGAAACCGCTTGACCTTGACTTTGCTTGAGGTTTTACCCTGCACGGCATCGCGCTGCATGCGTCCGTAGCCAGGAGACTGTCGATGTTGGCAAAACCTCATGCCTTGTGGTTCACCCAGATGATCGAATACGAAGTGCCCAGTATGTACCAGCAGGCATTGGCCCAGGCCCTGGTGGTGCGTAGTGAAGCGTTGGCTGAGCGTTGCGAAGGGCTACAGGGTGTGAGTATCCAGGCCAGCGACGATGGCAGCCGGGTGTTGCAATACCTGCAATGGCAGTCACGCCAGGCCTGGGCTGCGGCAGCCGTGCACTTCGTCGAGGAGTCGTTTCTCGACCTGCTGGGCAAGCATCAGGCACGAAGCATCAACTTCGCCGCCTACCAGGCCCTGCGCAGCCTGGTGCGCGGTGACGATGGCGTCCTGCATTGCCAGGTGGGCGGGCCTCAGGCATACCAAGGTGCGTAGCGCTGTGTGCAATGCTTGTGCTACATGTGAAGTCTTCGTCCTGGGGCGTTCAGCGGAACTTGATCAATGATCCTTGCCCCGTTGTAGGAAGTGTCCTATTGGCACAGGGCGTGGCGGGCAATGCATGCCGTATCTTGGTCGTCGCGATTGCAGCGCTATGGCGGCTGTTCCATTATCGGTCTATTGGATAAACCGTTATGAAGCCGCAGGAGAGCGCATGAACGTCCAGACGACCCTTGAGCAAAGCGTGCCGCAGCGACTGGTGCACGTGCGCCAAGTCATGGCGGCAGAGGGCATCGATGCCTTGCTGGTACCCTCTGCCGATCCCCATCTTTCCGAATACCTGCCCGGTTACTGGCAGGGGCGTCAGTGGCTTTCGGGGTTTCAGGGCTCGGTCGGTACGTTGGTGGTCACCCCCGGGTTTGCCGGGCTGTGGGTCGATAGCCGGTACTGGGAGCAGGCGGCTCAGGAGCTGGCGGGCAGCGGCATCGAACTGATGAAACTGTTGCCGGGCAAACCCGGGGCGCTGGAATGGTTGGGCGAAAACGTCGCGCCCAACGGTCGCGTGGCAGTGGATGGTGCGGTCATGGCCCTGGCTTCGGCGCGCCAGCTGGGTGAGCGGCTGAAGGCGCGTGGAGCGCAGCTGGTGACTGACATGGACCTGCTGGGTCAGGTCTGGGATGGGCGCCCGGCGCTGCCAGGTAACCCGGTGTACCAGCACTTGCCGCCACACGCCACGGTGAGCCGGGCGGAAAAGCTCGCGCAATTGCGCCAGGGCATCCAGGCCAAGGGGGCCGACTGGCACTTCATCGCGACCCTGGATGACATTGCCTGGCTGTTCAACCTGCGCGGAAGCGATGTCTCCTACAATCCGGTTTTCCTGGCCTTTGCCCTGATCAATCAGCAGCAGGCCATCCTGTTCGTGGGCCAGGACAAGGTGGACGCGCACCTGCGTCAGGTGCTGGAGGTCGACGGCATCGAGGTGCGTGACTACAGTGAAGCAGGCAAGGCGCTAGGCACCGTTCCCGCGGGGGCGCGGCTGCTGGTGGATCCGGCCCGGGTCACCTGCGGCCTGCTGGACAGCCTGGCGGCAGAGGTGGTGCTTGTCGAGGGGCCCAACCCCACCACGCTGAGCAAGTCTTGCAAGGGTGACGACGACCTGGTGCACATTCGCCAGGTCATGGAGCAGGACGGCGCAGCCTTGTGCGAGTTTTTCGCCTGGTTCGAGGCGAACCTCGGCCGGGAGGTCATTACCGAGCTGACGGTTGACGAGCAATTGAGCGCCGCGCGTGCTCGGCGCCCGAACTTCGTGTCGCTGAGCTTTTCTACCATCGCCGCCTTCAATGGCAATGGCGCGATGCCACACTACCGTGCCACCGAGCAGTCGCATGCGCTCATCGAGGGTAATGGCTTGCTGCTGATCGACTCGGGCGGTCAATACCTGGGCGGCACTACCGACATCACCCGCATGGTGCCGGTCGGTAGTCCCAGCCAGGCACAGAAGCAGGACTGCACCCGTGTGCTCAAGGGCATGATTGCCCTGTCGCGTGCCACGTTCCCGCGGGGGGTGCTGTCGCCGTTGCTCGACGCTATTGCCCGGGCGCCGATCTGGGCTGACCAGGTCGATTATGGCCATGGTACCGGCCACGGGGTGGGCTACTTCATGAACGTGCATGAGGGGCCTCAAGTGATCGCCTACCAGGCGGCACCTGCACCGCAGACGGCGATGCAAGCGGGCATGATCAGCTCGATCGAGCCGGGTACGTACCGCCCGGGGCAGTGGGGAGTACGCATCGAGAACCTGGTGGTCAACCGCGAAGCAGGAAAGAGTGCCTTCGGTGACTTCCTGCAATTCGAGACCTTGACCCTGTGCCCTATCGACACCCGCTGTCTGTTGCCCGAGTTGCTGACCAAGGAAGAGGTGGAGTGGCTGAACAGCTATCACGCCCGCGTGCGTGAGCGCCTGGCACCCTTGCTACAAGGGGATGCGCTAGCTTGGTTGGAGGTGCGTACCGCACCGCTGTAACGCAGATGAAAAAGGGCAGTTTGCGAGCTGCCCTTTTCTCTATTTACAGATGATGATCATGCTACGGCTGGTGTAACCTGCAGGGTTTATGCCGAACAAGTAGTCACCGGCTTCCTCATCGCTATCGCCCGAGCGTGCAATGACCCGGTAGCCGCGCGTGCTGCAGGAGCTTGCGGCCTTGCTGTAGCAATTGTCCCATGAGGAAGAAAGGCCGGAGCAATTGATATGCAGGCCCTTCTTGCCCCTTTTGACCTCGGTCTTGGCTGTGGCGGCACATCCAGCAATAGCCAAGATGGCCAGGATGAGAAAAATTCGTTTCATTCCTGTCCTTAAATGCAGGGCAAATCATTTGTCACGACCCTGTCGTTGTCGCTTCGGTTCTTCCTGAACCTTCCCCAGCGTCCGTGTTCGGCCCAGTAGATAGCGTAAAGATGATGATTCTGTGACAGCTTAATCAGCGAGACGGGCTGCTACAATCACTAATCCTTTCTCAAATGAAAATATTTCTCATATCAGTCTGCTGCGATCGCCGGGCTGGGCGCCTTGCGCATGGACAGGGTGGTGCCGACCGAGGCGGTAATGATTGCCAGAATCGCCAGCCATTGAGTAAGCGTCAGCACTTCGCCAAGGAACAGCAGGCCGGACAATGCGCCAAATGCCGGTTCGATGCTCATCAGGGTGCCGAACGTGCGCGCCGGAATTCGCGTGAGGGCAACCATTTCCAGGCTGTATGGCAGCGCAGTGGACAGTATTGCAACCGCCAACGCCATGGGGATCACTGCAGGTGTGAGCAGGGCGCTACCGGCGTGGGCGATGCCGATGGGGGCGACGAACAGGGCCGCAACTACCACCCCCAGGGCCGCGCTCTGGATGCCGTGCTCGGCCCCTGCACGTTGTCCGAACAGGATGTACAGTGCCCAGCATGCCCCCGCACCCAGCGCATAGGCGGCGCCCAGTGGGTCGAGTGCCTGGCCGCTGTGGCCTGCCGGCAGTAACAGCAGCAGGCCGGCGATGGCCAGGGCAATCCACAGGAAATCGATCGGTCGCCGCGAGGAGAAGATCGCCACGGCCAACGGGCCAGTGAATTCCAGGGCGACGGCGATACCGATCGGTACTGTCTGCAAGGCCATATAAAAGAGGAAGTTCATGCCACCCAGCGCCATGCCGTAGATGACCACGTTGCGCAACGTGTTGGCGGTCATGCGTACCCGCCACGGGCGCAATATAAGCAGCATGATGATGCTGGCGAAAATCAGGCGCAGGGCGGTGGTGCCTTGTGCGCCGATGATCGGGAACATGCTTTTGGCCAGAGAGGCGCCGGACTGAATCGATGCCATGGCGATAAGCAGTAGGCCGATCGGGAAAAGGGTGGCGGCCAGGCTGCGGGGCTGGGTGTTCATTTAAGTGCGGCAATCCTTGGGTGGGGAGGTGGTGAGCAATATAGTGCGCAATTGGTGGGGTGGGTGGTAGCCCTCAAGCGGGTTTGGCAGAAATATTTCAACTCATTGAAATTAAAGGTTGACCTTATCGATAGCCTCCCTATAATGCGCACCACTCCAACGCGGTAGCGAAGCAAGGCTAGCGACTGTGTTGAGTCAAGTGTTTGAAGTGAAACGAGTTTCTCGCAAAAAACTTCAAAATAAACGCTTGACAGGCTCTGAGGAAAGCGTAGAATGCGCGCCTCGGTTGAGACGAAAGGCTCTTAACCAAACGCTCTTTAACAAATCGAATCAAGCAATTCGTGTGGGTGCTTGTGAGTACGGACTGATAGTCAAAAAGATTATCAGCATCACAAGTGGCCATGCGAGAAATCACATAGTCATTTGAGATTGCTGAGCCAAGTTTAGGGTTTCTTAAAAACCCA
>NZ_JBICII010000127.1:0-1319 GCF_043101865.1 Pseudomonas sp. zjy_15 | reverse complement strand
TTCGGGCATAACATGAGTAAGAGGTGCATGTATGCCAACCAAAAAGAAACCCTTGCGTGACCTGCCCAAAATCCCCAAAGAGCTGCTGGAGCAGTTCGGTGAGGGCCTGATGACCGCAGAAGCTATCGAGGATGCATCTGCGGCGTTCAAGAAGGCCCTGATCGAGCGCGCCCTGAGTGCCGAGCTTGGCCACCACTTGGGCTATCCGCCGGGCGCGCAGCGCCCAGAGGATGAAACCAACCAGCGTAACGGCAAGAGTGGCAAGACGGTTTTGACCGGCGATGGCCCGCTGCGGCTGGAAATTCCTCGTGATCGAGACGGCAGTTTTGCGCCTATTCTGATCCCCAAGCATGAGCGGCGGTATACCGGTTTCGATGACAAGATCATCGCCATGTACGCCCGTGGAATGACGGTCAGAGAGATCCGAGCCTTTTTGTCCGAGCAGTATGGAACCGACGTTTCACCCGATTTCATCAGCTCTGTGACAGACGAGGTCATGGAAGAGATTGGCGCGTGGCAACAGCGGCCACTGGAGCCGATGTACCCGGTCATTTTCTTCGATGCGCTGCGGGTGAAGATCCGCGAAGAGGGCCTGGTGCGCAACAAGGCCATTTACCTGGCCCTGGGCGTTCTCCCCGACGGGACGCGGGATATCCTGGGCATCTGGATCGAGAACACCGAGGGTGCGAAGTTCTGGATGAAGGTCTTTAACGATCTCAAGACGCGCGGTGTCGAAGATGTGCTGATTGCCGTGACCGATGGTCTCAAAGGTATGCCAGAGGCTCTCAGTACCGTGTTTCCAGAGACGACATTGCAAACGTGCATCGTGCACCTGATCCGCAACAGCCTCGACTACGCGGCCTGGGACAAGCGACGGGCTCTGGCCAAGGAGCTGAAACCGATTTACCAAGCCATCAATGCCGAAGCAGCTGAGCAAGCGCTCGATGAGTTTGAGAACGGGCCGTGGGGAGAGAAATATCCGACGGTGGTGGCTGCCTGGAGGCGCGCCTGGGATCGAGTGATTCCATTTTTCGTCTTCCCACCGGCCATCAGGAAGGTGATTTACACCACCAACGCCATCGAGAGCATCAACGCCCAGCTACGCAAGGTCATCAAGACTCGCGGGCACTTCCCGAATGATGACGCAGCGACCAAACTGATTTGGCTGGGATTGCGCAACATAACAGCCAATTGGGGGAAACCGGCCCATGATTGGAAAAGCGCGATGAATCAATTTGCGATTCTGTACGGAGATCGGTTCATCAGGCCAACCTGGTGAAATCAAGGCCTGCCTGACGGCAGGCCGTTACCGGCCCGCA
>NZ_JBICII010000126.1:0-9686 GCF_043101865.1 Pseudomonas sp. zjy_15 | reverse complement strand
TCCAGCGGGTAGGCGTCGGTGGCGGTGGCGTTCCACTGCTCGACGATGCGCTCGTGCTCGGCCGCGCCCAGTATCGGCAACTCGCCCAGATGCCTGTCGGCTTGCTCGGTCAGCGCCTGTAGCAAGGCCATCAGGTGTGCGTCGATCTGGTGTATCTGCGACGCACTGAATTGCGCCTGGTCGAAGCTGTAGCGCAGTTCCAGGGTATCGCCCAGGCTGACCGCCAGGGTCAGTGGGTAGTTGGTCTGTTCATGGCTGGCCACCGTGCCGAAACGCAGCTCGTCGGGGGCACCCTGTTGCAACGCTTCCGACACCGGGTAGTTCTCGAACACCAGGATGTTGTCGAACAGCGCTTCACCGCCTTGCCCGCCCCAGCGCTGGATTTCGAACAGCGGCGTATGTTCGAACTCACGCACGCTCAGGTTCTGTGCCTGCACCGCCTGCAACCATTGCGCCACGCTCAGTTGCGGGCTGGGGCTGGCGATCACCGGCAAGGTATTGATGAACAGGCCCACCTGCTCTTCCACACCTTGCAGGTCGGTGGGACGGCCAGCCACCGTGGCGCCGAAGGCGACCGCCTGCTGGCCGGTATAGCGTTGCAGCAACAACAGCCAGGCAGCCTGCAGCAACGTATTGAGTGTGACTTTGCGAGCCCGGGCGAACTCACCCAGCGCTTGCGTGGCCGAGCGCTCGACCAGGCGCCGGTGCTCGGCTTGGCCATGCGCGCCGCTGGCCGGGCGCAGCAGGCTGCTGGCCAAGCGCGTCGGTTGCTCGAAGCTGGCCAGTTGCTGTTCCCAGAAGGCTCGGCTGGCAGCCGCGTCCTGGCCCTGCAACCACTGGATGTAGTCACGGTAGCGTACCCGCGGCGCGTCAACGGCAAGGCCTGCGTAGTGCTGCATCACCTCACCGATCAACCGCGAACTGCTCCAGCCATCCATGAGGATATGGTGGTGGGTGTAGATCAGGTGATGCTGCCCTGCACCGGTCTCGACCAGCTGCAGGCGAAGCAAGGGTGCGTGAGCCAGATCGAAACCTTGGGCCAGGGCTTTGGCGGCAAGCTGGTTGGCATCCTGCGCAGCGTCGTGCACCTCGAACGGCACCTCAACGGCGCGGTGCACCAGCTGCAGCGGCTGCGCCAGGTCGCCTTCCCAGCAGAAGCTGCTGCGCAATATCTCATGGCGCTCGACCACCCGTTGCCAAGCCAGGCGGAAACGCGCCGGGTCCAGTCCATCGATATCCACCCGGAGCTGGTTGACGTAGTCGCCCGAACCTTGCTCGTACAAGGTATGGAACAGCATGCCTTGCTGCATGGGTGCCAGTGGCAGGATGTCCTCGATGTTGTCGGCAGTCACCGGCAGGTTGTCCAGCTGGGCTTGGTTCACTGGCGCCAAGGGGAAGTCGGACGGGGTGAAACCCAATGCCCGACCGGCCGCGCAATGAGCCACCAGGCTGGCCAGTTCGCGGCTGTATTCATGTGCCAGGCGCTCAATCACCTCGGGTTCGAACATCTGTGCCGAGAAGCTCCACTCCAGGCTCAGTTCCCCGTCGTAAACCTGGCCATTGAGGGTCAACCAGTTACCCAATGGGGTCTGTGCATCCTGCTCGGCACCGGCCGATTCGACGGCTGGCACGAACAGCGAGGCGCCGCCTTCATCGAACTGGCCGTCCAGTTGCCCCAGGTAATTGAAGGTTATACGGGCCTCGGGCAATGCCGCCATCAACGCCTGGGTCGCGGCATCGGCCAGGTGGCGCAGGATGCCGAAGCCAATGCCTTTGTCAGGCGCCGCACGCAATTGCTCCTTGATGGCCTTGATGGTTTGCCCAAGGTCCTGCGCCGGGGTCAGTAGCACAGGGTATTTGCTGGTGAACCAGCCAACGGTGCGGCTGAGGTCGATATCGTCGAACAACGCCTCGCGGCCATGGCCTTCCAATTGCACCAACACCGAACGTTCGCCACTCCAGCGGGTGATCACCCGCGCCAGGGCGCTGAGCAGCAGGTCGTTGACCTGGGTACGATAGGCCGCAGGTGCCTGTTGCAACAACTGCCGAGTAACGCTGGCGTCCAGCCGGCTGTACACACTATGGCTGTCGCAGTGGCGCGCTGGCGCCTCGGCAATGGCCCCAGGCAGCGTACGTGGCGCGCCTTGCAGGCTACCCTGCCAGTAGTCGACCTGCTCTAGCAGGCGTGGTGCCTGGGCCAAGGCCTGCAGCTGCTGTGCCCAGCGCTGTACCGAGCTGGTGCGGGCCGGCAGGCTAATCGGTTGGCCTGCCTGCAATTGCTCACAAGCGTGTTGCAGGTCTTCGAACAGCACTCGCCAGGACACGCCATCGACCACCAGGTGGTGGATTACCAGCAACAGCCGCTGGCTGCCGTCGTCCATCTGCACGCATACCGCGCGTAGCAGACGCTGGCCAAGGTCCAGGCCAGCCTGCACGGTTTCGCACAGCGCCTCCAAGGCGCCACGGTCGGTACAGTGGGCCTGCTCCAGCAGCGGTTGCTGTTGCCACAAGGCCTGTTGCTGCTCGACGCTACGGTACTCGGCGTGCCACTGCCCTGTTACCTGGCCAAAGACTTGGCGCAAGGCATCGTGGTGCATCACCAGCGCCTGCAAGGCCGACTCCAGCAACGCCACCGGCAGGTTCACCTGGCTGCGTAGCAGGAACGACTGGTTCCAGTGTGCACGCCGAGCCACGGGGCGGGCAAAGAAAGCCTGCTGAATTGGCAACAACGCCAACGCGCCCTGGGCTGGCCCTTGCTCGCCTAACTTGGCTTCACCCTGCCGGGCGACACCGGCCAGACCCTGAACGGTCTGGTACTGGAACAGTTGCTTGGGGGTAAAGTGGATACCGGCCTGGCGAGCACGGCTGACCACCTGGATGGAGATGATCGAATCTCCGCCCAACTCGAAGAAGTTGTCGGTCACCCCCACCTGCTCACGCTTGAGCACGTCTTGCCAGATCGTCGCCAGGCGTTGCTCCAGCACGTTGCGCGGGGCCACGAAGGCCGCTTCGGTGGCCGCTTCCGGCTTCGGCAAGGCCTTGCGGTCGAGCTTGCCGTTGGCATTGAGGGGCAGGTTCGCCAACAGTACCAGTTGGCTCGGAACCATGTGTTCCGGCAACGCCTGGCGCAACTGCGCAAACAGTTCAGTGCGAAGCTGGGCGGGCTCCCCCTCCCCCTCCCCCTCACCCTCCCCCTCGGCCACGACGTAACCCACCAGTTGCCGACCACTGGCCGAAGGCATCGCAAGCACTGCCGCTTCACGTACCTGGGGCAGGTTGCGCAGGGCATTGGCCACCTCGCCAGGCTCGATACGGTAACCGCGAATCTTCACCTGGTCGTCCACCCGTCCCAGGTACTCGATACCGGTTGCGCCCAGGCGTACCTGGTCACCACTGCGATACAGCCGGGCACCTGGAGCACCGGCAGGGTCCGGGACAAAGCGCTCGCCGGTCAGGCCAGGCTGGCCGACATAACCCCGTGCCAGTCCGGCACCACCAATGTGCAATTCCCCAGGCACGCCGTCGAGCACTGCTTGCAGGTCGGCGTCGAGCACCCGCACATGGCTGTTGGCCAAGGGCTGGCCAAGGCTGGCACGGGGCGTTGCCACCGCCAGATCGATGGCACCGGCCAGTACACCCACGGTGGTTTCGGTCGGGCCGTAGTGATTGAACACCCGGCACTGCGGCGCCAGCCGGTGTATCTCGGTCAACAGGGTCGACGGGCAGGCTTCGCCGCCAAGCACCAGGTAGCGACGCGGCAGCACCTGTTCGGGCCGTGCAGCCTTGAGCAGAGCGTCCAGGTGCGAAGGGACGATCTTGAGTGCATCGATGGCATGCCGGCCCATGTAGTCGGCAAACCCATCGGCATCCATCGCCAGCTCCGTATCCACCAGATGCAGCGTTCGGCCAGTGCACAGTGCACCAAACAGCTGGGTGTAGCCGAGGTCGGCCGACAGCGTCGAGACCAACGCCATGCGCTGCACGTCTTGCCATTCGATGCGTTGCACCACACCTTGCACGTAATTGAGCAAAGCGCCGTGCTCGACCATCACCCCTTTGGGCTGGCCCGTTGAGCCGGAGGTGTAGACCAGGTAAGCGGTATTGCTGCGCTCCAATGCAACCGCTTCGGCCACGGGCCCGCCCTTGGCATCCGCTATCACCAGGCGCGGGGTGTCCAACCCAGGCAAGGTTGCCGGAACGTCCACCAGCATCAGGCAAGCCGCACTGCTGCGCAGTAATTGGGCCTGACGCTCTTGCGGCAGCGCTGGGTCCAGCGCCACGAAGGCAGCACCGGCCTTGTGCACCGCCAACATGGCCACCGCCCATTCGACCGTACGACCGGTAGCGATGGCCACCCGTGCCTCCGGGCCAACGCCCTGTTCGCCCAGACGCCAAGCCAATGCGCCGGCCCATTGTTCAAGCTCGGCATAGCTCAGGCGTTGCTCACCAACAACCACCGCCAGGCCCTGCGGGTTCGCCCGGGCCTGCTCGCTGATCAGTTCATGCACGCCTGCGACCGGCTTCAGCGCCAAGCCCGGGCCAGCGGTTGTGACAGGCGCCCCAGACAACAGGATTTCACCCAGCCGCGCCTGAGGGTTGGCGACCAGTCGTGCGAGCAGCTCCAGCCAATGGCCGGCCATACGTTCGATGCGTTCGGCACGGAACAGGTCGGTGGCGTAGATCAATGTCGCACTCAGTGCACCACCCTGCTCGACTGTTTCCAGGGTCAGGTCGAACTTGCTGGTCTGCTCGCCCGGCGCGAGTGTTTCCACGCGCAGGCCGCCAACCTGGGAAGATGCCGTGCGTGTTTCATCGCTCTGGTGGTTGTGCAAGACCTGGAACAGCGGGCTATGGCTGAGGCTACGTTGCGGTTGCAAGGCCTCGACCAACTGCTCGAAAGGCAGATCCTGGTGGGCCTGGGCTCCCATGGCGGCGGCCTTGGCCTGGGCTACCAGATCGACGAAACGCTGGCTACCCTCAACGTTGGCGCTGAGCACCTGGGTATTGATGAAGAAGCCGATCAGACCTTCGGTCTCCATCCGGTGGCGGTTGGCGATCGGCACACCGACTCGAATCCGTGCCTGGCCACTGTAGCGATGCAGCAACAGCTGGAACGAGGCCAGCAGCACCACGAACAACGTGGTGCCTTCGCTTTGCGCCAGGCGCTTGAGGCCTTGGGCCAACGGCACCGGCAGGCTGACCTCGTGGCGCCCACCGCGGTAGCTCTGCTGCGCCGGGCGCGGGAAGTCACTGGGCAGCTCCAGCAGCAGGTGCTCGTCACCCAATTGCTCGGTCCAGTACTGCAGCTGGCGGTCACGCTCGCCCGCCTCCATCCACTGGCGCTGCCAGATGGCATAGTCGGGGTACTGGATCGCCAGGGCAGGCAACTGTGGCGTTTGCCCCTGGCTGCGGGCCGCATAGCAGGCGACCAGTTCGTCGACCAGAATGCCCATGGACACGCCATCGGCCACGATGTGGTGCAGCGTCAGCACCAACACATGGTCATCCTCGGCCAGGCGCAGCAGGCCAACCCGCAGCAATGGCGCGCGCTGCAGGTCGAACAGTTGCTGGGTCTGGGCGTTGACGAAGGTCTCGATGGCCTGGTCGCGGGCGCCCGGGTCCAGCCCTTCGGCGAGGCTCGCGTGCTCGATGGGCAAGGCTGCCAGCTTTTCGACCACTTGCCAGGTGCGGTCGTCCTCATCGATCTGAAAACGTGTCCGCAATGCTTCATGGCGTTCGATCAGGTCGGCGAAAGCGGCCTGCAGCGCCGTAATGTCCAGCGCACCGTGCAGGCGCAACGCGCTGGGCACGTGGTAGGCGCGGCTCTCGGGGTCCAGTTGCCAGAGAAACCATTGGCGCTGCTGCGCATACGACAGTGGCAAGCGGGGGAATTCGCCGCGCATCGCCGGAATCGGGAACTGGGCCAGGCTCATGCCGCGCCCGGCCAGTTTGTCGAGAAAGGCCTGCCGTTGTGCCAGCGGTAGGCGAATGAAACGCTGAACCAGTGCCAGGTTGTCCAATTCAGCCATTTCAGAGGGTCTCCAGCTCGGTGAGGAAGTCGTGCATGTCGCTAAGGTCCTGGTTGAGGTTGCTGTTCAGGCAACCGCCGACCGCACTGGCATATTCATGCAAGGTGCCGGCCTTGAAGATCAGGTCGAGCGGGATATTGGCCTGCAGTTGCTGCTGGGCCGCAGCCGTGACCTGGGTAGCGAGCAACGAATGCCCACCCAGTTCGAAGAAGTTGTCGTTACGCCCTACTTGCTCAAGCTTGAGCACCTGCGCCCAGATCTGCGCCAACTGCTGCTCCAACTCACCCTCGGGGGCCACGTACAGTTGCTGCAAGTCGCTGGCATCCGCCTGTGGCAAGGCCTTGCGGTCGAGCTTGCCGTTGGGGGTCAGGGGCAGTTGGTCGATGAACAGCAGGTAGCTCGGCACCATGTAGGCCGGCAGCGCCTCGCGCAGGTGTGCCTGCAAGGTTTCGCGCAGCTCGGCCTGGGCCCGGGCATCGGCAAGCCCGGTGACCAGGTAGCCCACCAGTTGAGCACCAGCCGGGCCAGGCTGGGCCAGCACCACCGCTTCACGGACAGCTCCATGGGCCTGCAAGCAAGCTTCGATCTCGCCCAGTTCAATACGGAAGCCCCTTACCTTCACTTGGTGGTCGATGCGGCTGAGGTAGTCGATGATGCCATCGGCACGCTGGCGAACGCGGTCGCCGCTGCGGTACAGGCGGCCACCCTGCTGGCCCAGAGCATCGGGCACGAAGCGCTCGGCGGTCAACGAAGGGCGCTCCAGGTAACCCCGGGCAATGCCTTCGCCGCCCAGGTACAGCTCACCCTCCAGGCCGACCGGCAACAGGCTCATGGCGCTGTCGCAGACATACGCACTGCGTTCACCGATACGGCTGCCGATGGGAGCGTAGGCCGCACCGCACGCATCATCGAGCCCGGCTTTCCAGATCAGAGGGGTGACTACGGTTTCCGTGGGCCCGTAGCCGTTGATGATGTACCGTGGCCGTAGCGCTCGCTTGGCCAGCTCGAAGCTCGAATGCGGCACAGCATCCCCACCGAAGCAGTAGATACGCACCCGCGGCGGGTTGCCGTCGCGCTCGGCATGTTCGGCCAACTGTTGCAGATACGCCGGGGGGAACGCCGCCACGGTCACACCATGGCGGTGCATGGCCTGGTAGGTCTGCTCCGGGGTCCACAGGCTCGGGTCGCGAATCAACAGCCGGCCGCCGTGGCCAAGGGTGGTCAGCCAACGCTCGTGCGCCCCGTCGAAGGCGAACGACATGAAGTGCAGCTCACAATCGCGCTCGCTCATTTCATAGCGTTCACCGATGGCCAGGCAGTGCATGGCCAATGGCCCGTGGGGCACGGCTACGCCTTTGGGTTGGCCGGTGGAGCCGGAGGTGTAGATCACGTAAGCCAGGTTTTGCGGCGCCAGGTCGTGGGCCGGCGCGCTGTCTGGTTGCATGCCCAGATCCAGCCGGTCGATGGCGAGGCAGCGCAGACCAGCCGGGGCCGGCAGCTCCGGCAGCAACTGCGAATGGCTCAACAACAGTGCCATGGCCGAGTCCTGCATCAGGTAGGCCAGTCTCTCCTGTGGGTACTGGGGGTCCAGCGGCACATAGGCGCCACCGGCCTTGAGCACGGCCAACAGGCCGACAATCATGTCAAAGCCGCGTTCCAGGGCGATGCCGACCCGTACCTCCGGCCCCACGCCCTGGGCCATCAGGTAATGGGCCAGGCGGTTGGCCTGGGCCTCCAGTTCGGCATAGCTCAAGGTACGGTCGCCGCACAGCAAAGCCACCGCCTGAGGCGTGCGCTCGGCCCACGCCTGGATCAGCCGGTGTACCGCCCGATCGCTCGGATAGGCGTGGCGCGGCTCGTTCCACTCGCGCAACTGGGCCTGCTCGGCGGCACTGAGCATGGGCAGCTGCGCAACGACCTGATGGGGTTGCTCGGCAATGGCCTGCAACAAAGTCTGCCAATGGTTGGCCAGGCGCGCGATGGTCGATGGCTCGAACAGTTCACAGGCGTAGGTGAACCGGACGCCCATGCCCACTTCAAGCTGGTAGGTGTCCAAGGTCAGGTCGAACTGGGCCGTGACATTGCCCCACTCCAGCGGCTCGACCTGCAGTTCATCCAGGCGCTGGCCCGCCAGTACGGCCTGGGTTTCATCGTGGTGGTTGTACATCACCTGGAACAACGGTGTGTGGCTGAGGCTGCGCTGCGGATGCAAGGCTTCGACCAGTTGCTCGAAGGGCAGGTCCTGGTGTGCCTGGGCACCCAGTGCGGCCTGGCGCACCTGGGCCAGCACCTCGGCGAACGGTGCTTCGGCGCTTACCTCGGCCTTGAGCACCTGGGTGTTGACGAAGAAGCCGAGAATGCCCTCGACCTCCAGACGGTTGCGGTTGGCGATGGGTACGCCGACACGGATCTCCCGCTGGCCGGTGTAACGATGCAACAGCACCTGGAACGAAGCCAGCAACAGCATGAACAGGCTGGCCTGCTCACCCCGGGCCAGCTGCTTGAGGCGCTCGACCAATGCAGGCTCTAGGCTGAAGTCGTGGCTAGCACCCCGCTGGCTCTGCACGGCGGGGCGCGGGTGATCGGTGGGCAGTTCCAGCACGGGTTGCTCACCGGCCAGTTGCCCGGTCCAGTAAGCCAACTGACGGTCACGCTCCCCGGCCTCCATCCACTGGCGCTGCCACACGGCGTAATCGGCATACTGCAGCGCGGCCGCCGCGGTATCGACGGCGCGGCCCTGGCTGAAGGCTTGGTAAAGGCCGATCAGTTCCGCGACCATGCGTTGCAGCGACCAGCCATCGGTGATGATGTGATGCTGGGTCATCACCAGGGCATGGTCATCGTCACCGAGCTGGATCAACCTGGCCCGCAGCAGCGGCCCCTGAGTGAGGTTGAACAGGCGTTGGGTTTCGCGCAGCACGGCCTGTTGCAGAGCCGCATCCTGCCCGGCGCAGTCGAGCTGGGAAAGGTCCAGGCACTCGCGTTCGACCCTGACATCGCCTTGGGGCAGGATCAACTGGTGGGTATGGCCCTGATCCTGGATGAACAAGGTGCGCAAGCTTTCGTGCCGGGCAACCAAGATGTCGAAGCTGCGCTGCAACGCCACGGCGTCGAGACGGCCGCGAAGGCGCAGGGCACTGGCGAGGTGGTACGCCGTGCTTTGCGGCTCCAATTGCCAAAGGAACCACTGGCGTTCCTGCGCATAAGACAACGGCAGCGGTACATCCCGGCACGCGGCGAGCAATCGCGGTGCGCAAGGCACGCCTTGCGGTGCGGCCTGCAGCACCGCGACGAAGGCCTCCAGGGTGGGCTGCTCGAACAGGGTACGCAAGGGTACGTCTGCCCCCTGCACCTGGCGTACCCGCGACATCACCTGGGTGGCGAGCAACGAATGCCCACCAAGGTCGAAGAAGTTGTCGGTCACGCCGACCTGCTCGACTTTCAGCACGTCCTGCCACACCTGGGCGATCTGCGCTTCCAGCTCGGTACGTGGCGCCACGTAGGCACGTTGGGCCGACGTCGCATCGGGCTTGGGCAGGGCCTTGCGTTCAAGCTTGCCGTTGGGGCTCAGTGGCAGTGTCTGCAGCAGCATGAGGTGGTGCGGAACCATGAATTCCGGCAGGTGCACCTTCAACTGCGCCTTCAGGGTTTCGCGCA
>NZ_JBICII010000125.1:0-15753 GCF_043101865.1 Pseudomonas sp. zjy_15 | reverse complement strand
CGTCACACTCCGTTCTTCAAAGGCTACCGTCCACAGTTCTACTTCCGTACCACTGACGTGACCGGTAACTGCGAGCTGCCGGAAGGCGTTGAAATGGTAATGCCAGGTGACAACATTCAGATGACTGTTACCCTGATCAAGACCATCGCAATGGAAGACGGTCTGCGCTTCGCTATCCGTGAAGGCGGTCGTACCGTCGGCGCCGGTGTCGTAGCAAAAATTATTGAATAAGTAGTTGATTTACTTGATCAGGCCGGTATAATGGCCGGCCTGATACAGCGTTACAGGTCAGTAGCTCAATTGGCAGAGCGACGGTCTCCAAAACCGTAGGTTGGGGGTTCGATTCCCTCCTGACCTGCCATTTCACCTCGGTGTGATGGCTTTCTTCTTACAGGATCCTCCTCGATGACCCCCAAAACTGAAGCCCAAGAATCGCGTTTTGATCTGTTCAAGTGGCTGGCTGTAGTGGCTTTGGTGGTTGTTGGTGTTGTGGGTAATCAATATTACTCCGCCTCTCCAATCCTGTATCGCGTCCTTGTACTTCTCGTTCTGGCTGCTGTCGCGGGCTTTTTAGCCCTGCAGACTGCGAAGGGCAAGTCGTTCTTTGCGTTGGCGAAGGAAGCTCGTACCGAGATTCGTAAAGTCGTGTGGCCGACCCGCCAGGAAACCACCCAGACCACGCTGATTGTCGTGGCTGTCGTGCTGGTTATGGCACTGCTGCTGTGGGGGCTCGACTCCCTGCTCGGCTGGGCGGTCTCCTTGATCGTTGGCTAAAGGTGTCCCGTGGCTAAGCGTTGGTATGTTGTGCATGCTTACTCGGGTTACGAGAAGCATGTAATGCGCTCCCTGATCGAGCGCGTCAAGCTGGCTGGCATGGAAGACGGTTTCGGCGAGATCTTGGTTCCGACCGAAGAAGTCGTCGAAATGCGCAACGGCCAGAAGCGCAAGAGTGAGCGCAAGTTCTTCCCTGGCTATGTGCTGGTCCAGATGGAGATGAACGAAGGGACTTGGCACTTGGTCAAGGACACCCCTCGCGTGATGGGCTTTATTGGTGGTACTGCTGACAAGCCTGCACCGATCACCGATAAAGAGGCTGAGGCTATTCTGCGTCGCGTTGCCGACGGCAGTGACAAGCCGAAGCCCAAGACGCTCTTCGAGCCAGGAGAAGTGGTTCGAGTCATTGATGGTCCGTTTGCTGACTTCAATGGTAGTGTCGAAGAGGTTAACTACGAAAAGAGCCGCCTGCAGGTTGCGGTGCTCATTTTCGGTCGCTCTACTCCGGTGGAGCTCGAGTTCAGCCAGGTCGAGAAGGTCTAGGCGGACGAAGCATCCCATACCCCGCAGCCCTGTGTGCTGCGGGGTTTTGTCGTCACTGGGATAAAACGCAAGTCATCCGGGGAGCCATCAGGCGTTCGTACCCGATTTTGGAGTAGCTCATGGCTAAGAAGATTCAGGCTTACATCAAGCTGCAAGTTAAGGCCGGCCAGGCCAACCCAAGCCCACCCGTTGGTCCAGCTCTGGGTCAACATGGTGTGAACATCATGGAATTCTGCAAGGCCTTCAACGCCCGTACCCAGGGTCAAGAAGCCGGCCTGCCGACTCCAGTGATCATCACTGTCTACAGCGACCGTAGCTTCACCTTCGAGACCAAGAGCACCCCTGCCTCGGTTCTGCTGAAGAAAGCTGCTGGCCTGACCAGTGGTTCGGCTCGCCCGAACACCGTTAAAGTCGGTACCGTTACCCGTGCTCAGCTGGAAGACATCGCCAAAGCTAAACAGGCTGATCTGACTGCCGCTGACCTGGACGCTGCTGTACGCACCATCGCTGGCTCTGCCCGCAGCATGGGCCTGAACGTGGAGGGTGTGTAATGGCTAAGCTGACCAAACGCCAAAAGGCAATCGCCGAGAAAATCGAAGCAGGCAAGGCCTACAACTTCGAAGAAGCGGCAACTCTGCTGGCCTCGCTGCCCGCTGCCAAGTTCGTCGAGTCCTACGACATCGCCGTTAACCTCGGTGTTGATCCGCGTAAATCCGACCAGGTCGTTCGTAGCGCTACCGTGCTGCCACACGGCACTGGCAAGACCGTTCGCGTTGCTGTCTTTACCCAGGGTCCAGCTGCTGAAGCTGCTCTGGCTGCCGGCGCTGATCGCGTAGGTATGGACGATCTGGCTGCCGAAATGAAAGGCGGCGACCTGAACTATGACGTCGTTATCGCATCCCCTGATGCCATGCGCGTTGTAGGTCAACTGGGTCAGGTTCTGGGTCCTCGCGGCCTGATGCCTAACCCGAAAGTTGGTACCGTGACCCCAGACGTAGCCACTGCCGTGAAAAACGCCAAGGCTGGTCAGGTTCGCTACCGTACCGACAAAAACGGTATTATCCACACCTCCGTTGGCAAGATCGGCTTTGAAGCTGACAAGCTGAAGGAAAACGTTGAAGCCCTGATCGCTGACCTGAAGCGTATCAAGCCGGCCTCTTCGAAAGGTATCTACGTTAAGCGCGTTACCCTGAGCACCACCATGGGCCCAGGTCTGGTCATCGATCAGAGCTCGCTGAACGTGTAAGAACATGGCGGCGCGACCAGTCGCGCCGCCAGCAAAAATTGGGGTCCCTGCCTGGCGGGGGCTATCCAAGACCGTAGGCGGCGCAAGCCTTAAAATATCAGCCCACGCAGATGGTGCTCCCGATTCGTTACCGAATCAGACACCAAAACGACATCCGGCTTCGGCCAGATGAAACGGTAAAAACCAGGAGTAA
The DNA here is from genome assembly GCF_043101865.1 of Pseudomonas sp. zjy_15. Taxonomy (NCBI): domain Bacteria; kingdom Pseudomonadati; phylum Pseudomonadota; class Gammaproteobacteria; order Pseudomonadales; family Pseudomonadaceae; genus Pseudomonas; species Pseudomonas sp. zjy_15. The sequence goes on along the minus strand of NZ_JBICII010000125.1, from coordinate 12,997 downwards.
ACCCGTGGCAATTAAACTCGAAGACAAGAAGGCCATCGTCGCTGAAGTCAACGAGGCTGCCAAAGTCGCTCTGTCCGCTGTCGTGGCTGATGCCCGTGGTGTGACTGTAAGCGCAATGACCGGACTCCGTAAAGAGGCCCGCGAAGCTGGTGTATACGTGCGTGTAGTGCGTAATACCCTGCTCAAGCGCGCTGTTGAAGGCACCGAATTCTCGATCCTCAACGACGCGTTCAAAGGCCCGACCCTGATTGCTTTCTCCAACGAACACCCGGGCGCTGCTGCTCGTCTGTTCAAAGAGTTCGCCAAGGGTCAGGACAAGTTCGAGATCAAGGCAGCTGCGTTTGACGGCAATTTCATTGCAGCGAACCAGATCGACGTGTTGGCTACCCTGCCGACCCGCGACGAAGCTATCGCAAAACTGATGAGCGTTATTCAAGGCGCTACCAGCAAGCTGGCTCGTACTCTGGCAGCCATTCGCGACCAGAAAGAAGCTACCGCTGCCTAAGGCGCGCGAATTCTTTCAAAATCATACGTTTAATTTGATGGCTGCGTAGGCTGTCACCCCAATACAGGATTTAAGTCATGTCTCTGACTAACGAACAAATCATCGAAGCAATCGGCCAGAAAACCGTTCTGGAAGTTGTTGAGCTGATCAAAGCAATGGAAGAAACCTTCGGCGTTACCGCTGCTGTTGCCGCTGCTGGCCCAGCTGCTGCTGCTGCCGTTGTTGAAGAGCAGACCGAGTTCAACGTTGTTCTGGTTGAAGCCGGCGACAAGAAAGTGAACGTGATTAAAGCTGTTCGCGAGCTGACCGGTCTGGGCCTGAAAGAAGCCAAAGAGAAAGTCGATGGCGCTCCTCAGGTTGTAGCTGAAGGCGTTTCGAAAGAAGCCGCTGAAGACGCTAAGAAGAAGCTGGAAGAAGCAGGCGCTAAAGTCGAGCTGAAGTAATCTCGACCTTGCGATGCCAGCCTGAGCGTTGAGCGAAAGGCTGATGGCTGGTGGCTTATGCCACCGGCCTTTTTCCGTTATTGGTGGCCGGTCAGGCCGGTCCCGATAACGAGCTGCAAGACACCCATGTGGGTGGCGCAAACCAAGGGGTTTGCACGATTTTCTGGCTGCTCCCGCCGGGAGAAGCCAAACAAGCAGGTGACCAAGCTGGGGAACGCTGATGGCTTACTCATACACTGAGAAAAAACGTATCCGCAAGGACTTTAGCAAGTTGCCGGACGTCATGGATGTGCCTTACCTCCTGGCCATCCAGCTGGATTCGTATCGCGAATTCCTGCAAGCGGGAGCATCCAAGGATCACTTCCGCGACGTCGGCCTGCACGCGGCCTTCAAATCGGTATTCCCGATCATCAGCTACTCCGGCAATGCTGCCCTGGAGTACGTAGGCTATCGCCTGGGCGAACCCGCCTTCGATGTGAAGGAATGTGTCCTGCGTGGCGTGACCTTCGCGGTCCCACTGCGGGTCAAGGTGCGCCTGATCATCTTCGACAAGGAATCGTCGAACAAAGCGATCAAGGACATCAAAGAGCAAGAAGTCTACATGGGTGAAATCCCCCTGATGACTGAGAACGGTACCTTCGTTATCAACGGTACCGAGCGTGTGATCGTTTCCCAGCTGCACCGTTCGCCTGGTGTGTTCTTCGACCACGATCGTGGCAAGACCCACAGCTCGGGCAAGCTGCTGTACTCCGCTCGCATCATCCCTTACCGCGGTTCCTGGTTGGACTTCGAGTTCGATCCGAAGGACTGCGTGTTCGTGCGTATCGACCGTCGCCGCAAACTGCCGGCCTCGGTGCTGCTGCGCGCCCTGGGTTACAGCACTGAAGAAGTGCTGAACACCTTCTACACCACCAGCGTGTTCCACATTTCCGGCGAAAAACTCAGCCTGGAACTGGTGCCGCAGCGTCTGCGTGGTGAAGTTGCAGTCATGGACATCCATGACGAAACCGGCAAAGTCATCGTCGAGCAAGGCCGCCGTATTACCGCGCGCCACATCAACCAGCTCGAGAAGGCCGGCGTCAAGCAACTGGACGTTCCAATGGAGTACGTCCTGGGCCGCACTACCGCCAAGGCAATCGTGCATCCGGCTACCGGCGAGATTCTCGCCGAATGCAATACCGAGATGACCACCGAGCTGCTGATCAAGGTCGCCAAGGCGCAGGTTGTCCGTATCGAGACCCTGTACACCAACGACATCGATTGCGGTCCGTTCATCTCTGACACCCTGAAGATCGATACCACCAGCAACCAACTGGAAGCTCTGGTCGAAATCTACCGCATGATGCGTCCAGGCGAGCCGCCAACCAAGGATGCAGCCGAGACCCTGTTCAACAACCTGTTCTTCAGCGCCGAGCGTTACGATCTGTCCGCCGTAGGCCGCATGAAGTTCAACCGTCGTATCGGTCGTACCGAGATCGAGGGTTCGGGCGTGCTGAGCAAGGAAGACATCGTCGAGGTTCTGAAGACCCTGGTCGATATCCGTAACGGCAAAGGCATCGTCGACGACATCGACCACCTGGGTAACCGTCGCGTACGTTGCGTCGGCGAGATGGCCGAGAACCAGTTCCGTGTTGGCCTTGTGCGTGTCGAGCGCGCGGTCAAGGAACGCCTGTCGATGGCGGAAAGCGAAGGCCTGATGCCGCAAGACCTGATCAACGCCAAGCCGGTAGCGGCGGCGGTGAAAGAGTTCTTCGGTTCCAGCCAGCTGTCCCAGTTCATGGACCAGAACAACCCTCTCTCGGAGATTACCCACAAGCGCCGCGTCTCCGCACTCGGCCCTGGCGGTCTGACTCGTGAGCGTGCCGGCTTCGAAGTCCGTGACGTACACCCGACCCACTATGGCCGTGTGTGCCCGATCGAGACGCCTGAAGGTCCGAACATCGGTCTGATCAACTCCCTGGCGGCCTACGCCCGCACCAACCAGTACGGCTTCCTGGAAAGCCCGTACCGTGTTGTGAAGGAAGGCGTTGTCAGCGACGACATCGTGTTCCTGTCGGCAATCGAAGAGGCGGATCACGTCATCGCACAGGCTTCGGCCGCGATGAACGACAAGAAGCAACTGATCGATGAGCTGGTAGCAGTTCGTCACCTGAACGAATTCACCGTCAAGGCGCCGGAAGACGTCACCCTGATGGACGTTTCGCCGAAGCAGGTTGTTTCCGTTGCAGCGTCGCTCATTCCGTTCCTTGAGCACGACGACGCCAACCGTGCATTGATGGGTTCGAACATGCAGCGTCAGGCTGTACCGACCCTGCGTGCCGACAAGCCGCTGGTAGGTACCGGCATGGAGCGCAACGTTGCCCGTGACTCCGGTGTCTGCGTGGTTGCTCGCCGCGGTGGTGTGATCGACTCGGTCGACGCCAGCCGTATCGTTGTTCGCGTTGCCGACGACGAAGTGGAAACCGGCGAAGCGGGTGTGGATATCTACAACCTGACCAAGTACACCCGTTCGAACCAGAACACCTGCATCAACCAGCGTCCGCTGGTGAGCAAAGGTGACAAGGTTCAGCGTGGTGACATCATGGCCGACGGCCCGTCCACCGACATGGGTGAGCTGGCTCTGGGTCAGAACATGCGCATCGCGTTCATGGCGTGGAACGGCTTCAACTTCGAAGACTCCATCTGCCTGTCCGAACGTGTTGTTCAGGAAGATCGCTTCACCACCATCCACATTCAGGAACTGACCTGTGTGGCGCGTGACACCAAGCTTGGCCCAGAGGAAATCACTGCGGACATCCCGAACGTGGGTGAAGCTGCACTGAACAAGCTGGACGAAGCCGGTATCGTTTACGTAGGTGCTGAAGTTGGCGCTGGCGACATCCTGGTCGGCAAGGTCACGCCAAAAGGCGAAACCCAGCTGACTCCGGAAGAAAAACTGCTGCGCGCAATCTTCGGTGAGAAGGCCAGCGACGTTAAGGACACCTCCCTGCGTGTGCCAACCGGCACCAAGGGTACTGTCATCGACGTACAGGTCTTCACCCGTGATGGCGTGGAGCGCGATAGCCGCGCACTGGCCATCGAGAAGATGCAGCTCGACGAGATTCGCAAGGACCTCAACGAAGAGTTCCGCATTGTCGAAGGTGCAACCTTCGAGCGTCTGCGTTCGGCTCTGAACGGCCAGGTGGTTGACGGTGGTGCGGGCCTGAAGAAAGGCACTGTGATCACTGACGAAGTGCTGGACGGTCTGGAGCACGGCCAGTGGTTCAAACTGCGCATGGCTGAAGATGCACTGAACGAGCAGTTGGAAAAGGCTCAGCAGTACATCGTCGACCGTCGCCGTCTGCTGGACGACAAGTTCGAAGACAAGAAGCGCAAGCTGCAGCAGGGCGATGACCTGGCACCGGGCGTACTGAAGATCGTCAAGGTTTACCTGGCAATCCGCCGCCGCATCCAGCCGGGTGACAAGATGGCCGGTCGTCACGGTAACAAGGGTGTTGTCTCGGTCATCATGCCGGTTGAAGACATGCCGCACGATGCCAACGGTACGCCGGTTGACGTCGTACTGAACCCGCTGGGTGTACCTTCGCGTATGAACGTTGGTCAGATCCTTGAAACCCACCTGGGCCTCGCGGCCAAGGGCCTGGGCGAGAAGATCGACCGCATGCTCGAAGAGCAGCGTAAAGCCGCTGAGCTGCGCGTGTTCCTGACCGAGGTCTACAACGAGATCGGCGGTCGTCAGGAAAACCTCGACGAATTCACCGACGAAGAGATCCTGGCCCTGGCTAACAACCTGAAGAAAGGCGTGCCGATGGCTACCCCGGTCTTCGATGGTGCCAAGGAGCGCGAGATCAAGGCCATGCTGAAGCTGGCCGACCTGCCAGAGAGCGGCCAGATGGTGCTGTTCGACGGCCGTACCGGCAACAAGTTCGAGCGTCCTGTGACCGTTGGTTACATGTACATGCTCAAGCTGAACCACTTGGTGGACGACAAGATGCACGCGCGTTCCACTGGTTCCTACAGCCTGGTTACCCAGCAGCCGCTGGGTGGTAAGGCGCAGTTCGGTGGTCAGCGTTTCGGGGAGATGGAAGTGTGGGCGCTGGAAGCATACGGCGCGGCATACACCCTGCAAGAAATGCTCACAGTGAAGTCGGACGACGTGAACGGCCGTACCAAGATGTACAAGAACATCGTGGATGGCGATCACCGTATGGAGCCGGGCATGCCCGAGTCCTTCAACGTGTTGATCAAAGAGATCCGTTCGCTCGGTATCGATATCGATCTGGAAACCGAATAACACGTGACGCGAAGGGGGGTGGGGCAGGTAATGCCCGCTCCCTGCTCCGCCAGGAGGAAAGGCCTTGAAAGACCTACTGAATTTGCTGAAAAACCAGGGTCAAGTCGAAGAGTTCGACGCCATCCGCATCGGTCTGGCGTCGCCTGAAATGATCCGTTCGTGGTCGTTCGGTGAAGTTAAGAAGCCGGAAACCATCAACTACCGTACGTTCAAGCCTGAGCGTGACGGCCTGTTCTGCGCCAAGATCTTTGGCCCAGTCAAGGACTACGAGTGCCTGTGCGGCAAGTACAAGCGCCTCAAGCACCGCGGCGTTATCTGCGAGAAGTGCGGCGTTGAAGTTGCCTTGGCGAAGGTTCGTCGTGAGCGCATGGCGCACATCGAACTGGCCTCGCCGGTTGCCCACATCTGGTTCCTGAAGTCGCTGCCGTCCCGTATCGGCCTGCTGATGGACATGACCCTGCGTGATATCGAGCGCGTGCTCTACTTCGAGAGCTATGTCGTTATCGATCCGGGCATGACCACCCTGGAAAAGGGCCAGCTGCTGAACGACGAGCAGTACTTCGAAGCGCTGGAAGAGTTCGGTGACGACTTTGACGCCCGCATGGGTGCCGAGGCTGTCCGCGAGCTGCTGCACGCTATCGACCTGGAGCACGAGATCGGCCGCCTGCGCGAAGAAATTCCGCAGACCAACTCGGAAACCAAGATCAAGAAGCTTTCCAAGCGTCTGAAGCTGATGGAAGCCTTCCAGGGCTCGGGCAACCTGCCTGAGTGGATGGTCCTGACCGTTCTGCCAGTGCTGCCGCCGGACCTGCGTCCGCTGGTACCGCTGGATGGTGGCCGTTTCGCGACCTCCGACCTGAACGACCTGTATCGTCGGGTGATCAACCGTAACAACCGTCTGAAGCGCCTGCTGGACCTGTCGGCGCCGGACATCATCGTGCGCAACGAAAAGCGCATGCTGCAGGAAGCGGTCGACGCCCTGCTGGACAACGGCCGTCGTGGTCGCGCCATCACTGGCTCGAACAAGCGTCCGCTGAAGTCCCTGGCCGACATGATCAAAGGTAAGCAAGGTCGCTTCCGTCAGAACTTGCTCGGTAAGCGTGTTGACTACTCCGGCCGTTCGGTAATTACCGTAGGTCCGACCCTGCGTCTGCACCAGTGCGGTCTGCCGAAGAAGATGGCCCTCGAGCTGTTCAAACCGTTCATTTTCGGCAAGCTGGAAATGCGTGGTCTGGCGACCACCATCAAGGCTGCCAAGAAGATGGTCGAGCGCGAGCTGCCAGAGGTGTGGGACGTTCTCGCTGAAGTGATTCGCGAACACCCCGTACTGCTCAACCGTGCACCGACCCTGCACCGTCTGGGTATCCAGGCGTTTGAGCCCGTACTGATCGAAGGTAAGGCTATCCAGCTGCACCCACTGGTCTGTGCTGCGTACAACGCCGACTTCGACGGTGACCAGATGGCCGTTCACGTGCCGCTGACCCTGGAAGCCCAGCTCGAAGCACGTGCGCTGATGATGTCGACCAACAACATCCTGTCGCCAGCCAACGGTGAGCCAATCATCGTTCCGTCGCAGGACGTTGTACTGGGTCTGTACTACATGACCCGTGAAGCCATCAATGCCAAGGGCGAAGGTCGCGTCTTCGCCGACCTGCAGGAAGTCGACCGCGTATTCCGCGCCGGCGAAGCTGCACTGCACGCGAAAATCAAGGTTCGTATCAACGAAACCGTGAAAGAGCGTGATGGCTCGGTGGTCAAGAATACCCGCATCGTCGACACCACCGTCGGCCGTGCGCTGCTGTTCCAGGTTGTGCCGGCTGGTCTGCCGTACGACGTGGTCAACCAGCCAATGAAGAAAAAGGCGATCTCCAAGCTGATCAACCAGTGCTACCGCGTGGTTGGTCTGAAAGAGACCGTTATCTTCGCCGACCAGTTGATGTACACCGGTTTCGCTTACTCGACCATTTCCGGCGTTTCCATCGGTGTTAACGACTTCGTTATCCCGGACGAGAAAGCCCGCATCATCGGTAACGCTACCGACGAAGTGAAGGAAATCGAGAGCCAGTACGCCTCCGGCCTGGTAACCCAGGGCGAGAAGTACAACAAGGTCATCGACTTGTGGTCGAAGGCGAACGACGAAGTGTCCAAGGCGATGATGGCCAACCTCTCGAAAGAGAAGGTCATCGACCGCGAAGGCAAGGAAGTCGAGCAAGAGTCCTTCAACTCGATGTACATGATGGCTGACTCGGGTGCGCGGGGTTCCGCAGCCCAGATCCGTCAGCTGGCCGGTATGCGTGGTCTGATGGCCAAGCCGGACGGCTCCATCATCGAGACGCCGATCACTGCGAACTTCCGTGAAGGTCTGAGCGTACTTCAGTACTTCATCTCGACTCACGGTGCTCGTAAGGGTCTGGCGGATACCGCACTGAAAACCGCTAACTCCGGTTACCTGACTCGTCGTCTGGTGGACGTTGCCCAGGATCTGGTTGTGACCGAGATCGATTGCGGCACCGATCAGGGCCTGGTGATGACGCCACACATCGAAGGCGGCGATGTTGTAGAGCCGCTGGGTGAGCGTGTACTGGGTCGTGTCATCGCCCGTGACGTGTTCAAGCCAGGCACCGAGGACGTTATCGTTCCGGCCGGTACCTTGGTCGACGAGCAATGGGTCGAGTTCATCGAGCTGAACAGCATCGACGAAGTGATCGTGCGTTCGCCGATCAACTGCGAAACCCGCTACGGCATCTGCGCCAAGTGCTACGGTCGTGATCTGGCTCGCGGTCACCAGGTGAACATCGGTGAAGCTGTCGGCGTTATCGCTGCCCAGTCGATCGGTGAGCCGGGTACCCAGCTGACCATGCGTACGTTCCACATCGGTGGTGCTGCAAGCCGTACTTCGGCTGCCGACAGCGTCCAGGTGAAGAATGGCGGTATGGTGCGTCTGCACAACCTGAAGCAGGTTGAGCGTGCCGACGGTAACCTGGTTGCCGTATCGCGTTCGGGTGAGTTGGCGATTGCCGACGAGTTCGGTCGTGAGCGTGAGCGCTACAAGCTGCCTTACGGTGCGGTGATTTCGGTCAAGGAAGGTGAAAAGGTCGAGGCTGGCGCCATCGTAGCCAAATGGGACCCGCACACTCACCCGATCGTTACCGAACTGAAAGGTACCGTGACCTTCGTGGGCATGGAAGAAAACATCACCATCAAGCGTCAGACCGACGAACTGACCGGCTTGACCAACATTGAAGTACTGGACGTCAAGGATCGCCCTGCCGCAGGCAAGGAAATCCGTCCGGCAATCAAGATGGTCGATGCTGCTGGCAAGGACCTGTACCTGCCAGGTACTGACGTACCTGCCCAGTACTTCCTGCCGGCCAACGCCCTTGTCGGTGTGGCTGACGGTGCGCAGATCGGTGTTGGTGACGTTATTGCGCGTATCCCGCAAGAGACGTCGAAGACCCGTGACATTACCGGTGGTCTGCCGCGCGTTGCCGACCTGTTCGAAGCGCGTCGTCCGAAAGAAGCCTCGATTCTGGCTGAAGTCAGCGGCACCATCGCATTCGGTAAAGAGACCAAGGGCAAGCGTCGCCTGGTGATCACTCCGACCGACGGTAGCGATCCGTACGAAGAGCTGATTCCGAAGTGGCGCCACCTGAACGTCTTCGAAGGTGAACAGGTAAACCGCGGCGAAGTTATCTCGGACGGCCCGAGCGATCCGCATGACATCCTGCGTCTGCTGGGTGTGAGTGCGCTGGCGAAGTACATCGTCAACGAGATCCAGGACGTTTACCGTCTGCAAGGCGTGAAGATCAACGACAAGCACATCGAGACCATTCTGCGTCAGATGCTGCGCAAGGTTGAGATCTCCGAGTCGGGTGATTCCAGCTTCATCAAGGGCGACCAGATGGAACTGACCCAGGTACTGGTAGAGAACGAGCGTCTCGCTAGCGAGGACAAGTTCATCTCCAAGTTCACCCGCGTGCTGCTGGGTATCACCAAGGCCTCGCTGTCGACCGAGTCGTTCATCTCCGCGGCTTCCTTCCAGGAAACAACCCGCGTACTGACCGAAGCGGCGGTAACCGGCAAGCGCGACTACCTGCGCGGCCTGAAAGAGAACGTGGTCGTGGGTCGTCTGATCCCGGCTGGTACTGGTCTGGCCTACCACAGCGAGCGCAAGCGTCGCCGTGATGCCGACAAACCGCTGCGTGTAAGCGCCAGTGAAGTGGAAGCCGCACTGACCGAAGCGCTGAATTCCAGCGGTAACTAAGTACAGGGCAAGGCCCCGGCTAGCCTCGGGCGATCATCGGCGACATGAAATGTTGCCGATGATCGGGCGGGGAGGGCCGGGGCCTCGTCTTGACTGGGTGCAAGATCCTCTTTAGACTTTTGTACCCTTAAATTTGGTGAGGCTCCGTCTCGCCAATTTTTGGCTTTCTTGCAAGACAATAGAGTCGCAAGACAATCAGTGGAGCTAGTAGATGGCAACTATCAACCAGCTGGTACGTCAGCCGCGTAAGCGTTCGGTCGAGAAGTCCGACGTTCCTGCGCTGCAGAACTGCCCGCAACGTCGTGGCGTGTGCACCCGTGTGTACACCACCACGCCGAAAAAACCTAACTCGGCACTGCGTAAAGTATGCCGTGTGCGTCTGACCAACGGTTTCGAGGTTTCCTCGTACATCGGTGGTGAAGGCCACAACCTGCAAGAGCACAGCGTCGTCCTGATTCGTGGCGGTCGTGTAAAAGACTTGCCAGGTGTTCGTTACCACACCGTTCGCGGCTCTCTGGATACTTCGGGCGTTAAAGGCCGTAACCAGGGTCGTTCGAAGTACGGTACCAAGCGTCCGAAGTAATCGGCCGTTTGCAGACATCCATTTTTTTGAGTCGATAAGAGTAAGGTCGGGCGTGGGTCGAATGACCTGGTCCCGGGCTAACCTGAAGACCGTTTGAGGGCTTATCATGCCAAGACGTCGTGTAGCAGCAAAACGTGAGATCCTTGACGATCCGAAGTACGGATCCCAGATCCTCGCGAAGTTCATGAACCACGTGATGGAAAGCGGCAAGAAGGCCGTAGCCGAGCGCATCGTTTACGGTGCCCTGGATACCGTCAAAGCACGCAAGAACAGCGACCCCCTGGAAATCTTCGAGAAAGCTCTCGACGCCATCGCTCCGCTGGTCGAAGTAAAGTCCCGTCGTGTCGGCGGTGCCACTTACCAGGTTCCGGTTGAAGTTCGTCCATCCCGTCGTAACGCTCTGGCAATGCGCTGGCTCGTAGACTACGCCCGTAAGCGCGGCGAGAAGTCGATGGCTCTGCGTCTGGCCGGCGAGCTGCTGGATGCTGCCGAAGGCAAGGGTGCTGCAGTCAAGAAGCGTGAAGACGTTCACCGTATGGCTGAAGCCAACAAAGCGTTCTCGCACTACCGCTTCTAATTCAAGCATCAATCTTTTTGCGAGGGCTTTATGGCTCGTACTACAGCAATTAACCGCTACCGCAACATTGGTATCTGTGCCCACGTTGACGCGGGCAAGACCACCACTACCGAGCGGATCCTGTTCTACACAGGTCTGAGCCACAAAATGGGCGAGGTGCATGACGGCGCCGCGACCACCGACTGGATGGTGCAGGAGCAGGAGCGTGGTATCACCATTACCTCCGCTGCCGTTACCACCTTCTGGAAAGGTTCCCGTGGTCAGTATGACAACTACCGCGTAAACGTCATCGATACCCCTGGCCACGTTGACTTCACCATTGAAGTAGAGCGTTCGCTGCGTGTACTCGATGGCGCGGTCGTTGTGTTCTGCGGCACCTCCGGCGTTGAGCCGCAGTCCGAAACCGTATGGCGTCAAGCCAACAAGTACGGTGTTCCGCGTGTTGTTTACGTGAACAAGATGGACCGTGCTGGTGCAAACTTCCTGCGCGTCGTAGGTCAGATCAAGAACCGTCTGGGTCACACTCCGGTTCCTGTTCAGCTGGCCATCGGTTCGGAAGATAACTTCCAGGGTCAGGTTGACCTGATCAAGATGAAGGCTATCTACTGGAACGAAGACGACAAGGGCACTACCTACCGTGAGGAAGAAATTCCTGCGGATATGGTCGAGCTGGCTAACGAATGGCGCAACAACATGGTTGAAGCTGCCGCCGAAGCCAACGAAGAGCTGATGAACAAGTACCTTGAAGAAGGTGAGCTGTCCGTCGAAGAGATCAAGGCAGGCCTGCGTGCGCGCACCCTGGCCAGCGAGATCGTTCCGGCTGTCTGCGGTTCGTCGTTCAAGAACAAGGGTGTTCCCCTGGTTCTGGATGCCGTCATCGACTTCCTGCCTGCGCCGACCGAGATTCCTGCTATCCAGGGTATCAACCCGGACGACAAGGATCTGGCAAAAGACGACCCGGCCGTTCGCAAGGACGAGCGTCATGCTGACGATGACGAGCCGTTCTCGGCACTGGCGTTCAAGATCGCGACCGACCCGTTCGTAGGTACTCTGACCTTCGTCCGCGTCTACTCGGGCGTTCTGAGCTCCGGCGACTCCGTGATCAACTCGGTCAAGGGCAAGAAAGAGCGCGTTGGTCGTATGGTGCAGATGCACGCCAACCAGCGTGAAGAGATCAAGGAAGTACGCGCTGGCGACATCGCGGCCCTGATCGGCATGAAGGACGTGACCACGGGTGAAACCCTGTGCAACGCCGACAAGCCAATCATCCTTGAGCGTATGGACTTCCCGGAGCCTGTAATCTCCCTGTCCGTCGAGCCGAAAACCAAGGCTGACCAGGAGAAGATGGGTATCGCACTGGGCAAGCTGGCTCAGGAAGATCCGTCGTTCCGCGTCAAGACCGATGAAGAAACCGGTCAGACCATCATCTCCGGTATGGGTGAGCTGCACCTGGACATCCTCGTTGACCGCATGAAGCGCGAATTCAACGTCGAAGCCAACATCGGCAAGCCGCAGGTTTCGTACCGCGAGAAGATCACCAAGTCCAACGTCGAGATCGAAGGCAAGTTCGTTCGTCAGTCGGGTGGTCGTGGTCAGTTCGGTCACTGCTGGGTTCGTTTCTCCGAGCCGGACGTGGACGAAAAGGGCAACATCACCGAAGGTCTGGTGTTCTCCAACGAAGTCGTTGGTGGTGTGATTCCTAAGGAATACATCCCTGCGATCCAGAAGGGTATCGAAGAGCAGATGAAAAACGGCATTGTTGCCGGTTATCCTCTGATCGGCCTGAAGGCCGCGGTATTCGACGGTTCGTACCACGACGTCGACTCCAACGAAATGGCGTTCAAGATCGCTGCTTCGATGGCGACCAAGCAACTGGCCCAGAAGGGCGGTGGCGTGGTTCTCGAGCCGATCATGAAAGTCGAAGTTGTAACCCCGGAAGACTACCTGGGTGACGTGATGGGTGACCTGAACCGTCGTCGTGGTCTGGTCCAGGGTATGGATGAGTCGGTCTCTGGCCGTGTCGTCCGTGCTGAAGTACCGCTCGGAGAGATGTTCGGTTACGCAACCGACGTTCGTTCCATGTCTCAGGGTCGCGCAAGCTACTCCATGGAATTCTCCAAATACGCCGAAGCTCCGTCGAACATCGTCGAAGCACTCGTTAAAAAACAAGGCTAATCCCCTTTAGGCAAGAGGTTCACTGTCGTGGCTAAAGAAAAATTTGATCGTTCCCTTCCCCACGTTAACGTCGGCACCATCGGCCACGTTGACCACGGTAAGACCACTCTGACCGCAGCTCTGACTCGCGTTTGCTCCGAAGTTTTCGGTTCGGCA
>NZ_JBICII010000124.1:0-31314 GCF_043101865.1 Pseudomonas sp. zjy_15 | reverse complement strand
CCCGATGTGTGTCCACCACCGTGGTAGGAGCGGGTTCACCCGCGAAGAGACCGGCACAGGCGAACGCTCAGCGTTTACCCGCCCAGCGCTGGCGCAACCATTCGAGATCTTCGGGCCGGGTCACCTTTATGTTGTCACTGCGCCCTTCCACCAGCCGCGGCGCCTGACCGGACCATTCGATGGCAGAAGCCTCGTCGGTCACCACCACATCCGACACCAGGCACTCGGCCAGCGCCCGGTGCAACGCCCCAAGGCGAAACATCTGTGGTGTGTACGCCTGCCAGATCGTGCTGCGGTCCACGGTAGCACTCACCCGGCCATGGCTGTCGGCGCGCTTGAGGGTATCGCGCGCCGGCACCGCCAGCAGTCCACCCACCGGGTCGTCCGCCAGCTCCGACAACAGCTTGTCCAGGTCGCCGCGCGCCAGGTTCGGCCGCGCGGCATCATGCACCAGTACCCAGTCGCTTTCAGCCGCCCCCTGGGCATGCAGCATCAGCAAGGCGTTAAGCACCGAGTCAGCTCGTTCACGCCCGCCCGCCGCACACTGGATGCGTGGGTCGCTGGCGTAGCGCAAGCCAGGCCAGTAAGGGTCATCTTCGGCAATGCTGACCACCACGCCTTTAAGCGCCGGGTGGCCAAGAAAACAGTCGAGGCTGTGCTCGAGAAGGGTCTGCCCAGCCAGCTCCAGGTATTGCTTGGGGCGGTCGGCAGCCATGCGGGCACCTACACCCGCCGCAGGAATCACGGCCCAGAAGGCCGGCAAGGTATCGATCATTTCTGTGGCAACTGGAAGAGGGTTTCGCCCTCTTTGACCATCCCCAATTCATGGCGGGCCCGTTCTTCAACGGTCTCCATGCCTTTTTTCAGCTCTAGCACTTCAGCATCGAGCACACGATTACGCTCGAGCAAACGCTCGTTTTCGGCATGCTGATCGGCAATCTGCTGCTTCAGTTCGGTCACTTGCGCCAGGCTGCCGTTACCCACCCACAGGCGGTACTGCAGGCCACCCAACAGCAAGAGCAGAACGAGGAACAACCAATAGGGACTGCGCATCACGTTATCCAGGTTAAAAAGGCTGCCGCGTACTTTTCACTTCGGGGCCTCGAATAGCACGAAGCCTGGCCGAGGCCAGGCTTCGTCGACAGAAACCCGTTAGTACGTAGGAAAGTTCAGTACGAACGTTCCTACAACTTCGGCTGCTGCCTTTTTACCATCTCTTGCTTAGCCGCGAAACTCGGCACGACCGCGGTAAACCGCTTTGGCACCCAGTTGCTCTTCGATGCGCAGCAGTTGGTTGTACTTGGAAACGCGGTCGGAACGGCACAGCGAACCGGTCTTGATCTGGCCAGCAGCAGTACCCACAGCCAGGTCGGCGATGGTCGAGTCCTCGGTTTCACCGGAACGGTGCGAGATCACTGCAGTGTAACCAGCAGCCTTGGCCATCTGGATGGCTTCCAGGGTTTCGGTCAGCGAGCCGATCTGGTTGAACTTGATCAGGATCGAGTTACCAATGCCCTTCTCGATGCCTTCCTTGAGGATCTTGGTGTTCGTCACGAACAGGTCGTCACCGACCAACTGGACTTTTTCACCGATCTTGTCAGTGAGGATTTTCCAGCCAGCCCAGTCGGACTCGTCCAGGCCGTCTTCGATCGAAATGATCGGGAAACGCTCGGTCAGGCCTTTCAGGTAGTCGGCGAAGCCTTCGGCGTCGAACGACTTGCCTTCGCCGGACAGGTTGTACTTGCCGTCTTCGTAGAATTCCGAAGCCGCGCAGTCCAGGGCCAGGGTCACGTCGGTGCCCAGCTTGTAGCCGGCTTTTTCGACAGCTTCGGCGATGGCGCCCAGGGCGTCTTCGTTGGACGCCAGGTTAGGGGCGAAACCACCTTCATCACCTACGGCGGTGTTCAGGCCACGAGCCTTCAGTACGGCCTTGAGGTGGTGGAAGATTTCGGTACCCATGCGCAGGCCGTCAGAGAAGGTCTTGGCGCCAACCGGCTGAACCATGAACTCCTGAATGTCGACGTTGTTGTCGGCGTGCTCACCACCGTTGATGATGTTCATCATCGGAACCGGCATCGAGTACTGGCCCGGGGTGCCGTTCAGGTTGGCGATGTGCGCGTACAGCGGCAGGTCCTGGTCCTGGGCAGCAGCTTTGGCGGCAGCCAGGGAAACAGCCAGGATGGCGTTGGCGCCCAGCTTGGCCTTGTTCTCGGTACCGTCCAGTTCGATCATGGCGCGGTCCAGAGCCTTCTGGTCGGAAGGATCCTTGCCCAGCAGCAGGTCGCGGATCGGGCCGTTGATGTTGGCGACGGCCTTCAGCACGCCCTTGCCCATGTAACGGCTCTTGTCGCCATCACGCAGCTCCAGCGCTTCGCGCGAGCCGGTAGAAGCACCGGACGGCGCGCAAGCGCTGCCGATGATACCGTTGTCGAGCAGTACATCGGCTTCCACAGTGGGGTTGCCACGCGAATCGAGAACTTCACGACCTTTGATGTCGACGATTTTTGCCATTGTTGTAAGCACTCCAGAATTTGACGAAAACAACTTAGCTTAGGAAATTCTTGCCGTTCACCGGGCGAACTTGCTTTGGGCAGGCCTGATGAAGGGAGCCCCTGACCGACTGGTCAGGGGTGGATCGGGCGGTACTTTACCCGAGAAATGAGCTTTACGCGGTTTCTACCGTCGGAAAACTTTTCACCAGGTCGTCCAATTGCTTGAGCTGGACCAGAAACGGCTCCAGTTTATCCAGGCGCAGGGCGCATGGGCCATCGCACTTGGCGTTGTCCGGATCGGGGTGGGCTTCGAGGAAAAGCCCGGCCAGGCCCTGACTCATGCCGGCCTTGGCCAGGTCGGTAACCTGGGCACGACGGCCGCCGGCGGAATCGGCGCGACCACCCGGCATCTGCAGGGCGTGGGTCACGTCGAAGAACACCGGGTATTCGAACTGCTTCATGATGCCGAAGCCCAGCATGTCGACCACCAGGTTGTTGTAGCCGAAGCTCGAACCACGCTCGCAGAGTATCAACTGGTCGTTACCGGCCTCCTCGCACTTGGCCAGGATGTGTTTCATTTCCTGAGGTGCGAGGAACTGAGCCTTCTTGATATTGATCACCACGCCGGTCTTGGCCATGGCCACCACCAGGTCAGTCTGCCGCGACAGGAAAGCCGGCAGCTGGATGATGTCGCATACCTTGGCGACGGGCTCGGCCTGGTAAGGCTCGTGCACGTCGGTGATCACCGGCACGTTGAAGGTGCGCTTGATCTCTTCGAAGATCTTCAGCCCCTCGTCCATGCCAGGGCCACGGTAGGACGTTACCGACGAACGGTTGGCCTTGTCGAAGCTGGCCTTGAACACATACGGGATACCGAGCTTCTCGGTAACCCGCACGTACTCTTCGCAGACCTTCATCGCCAGATCACGGGATTCCAGAACGTTCATGCCGCCGAACAGGACGAACGGCTTGTCGTTGGCGATCTCGATGTTACCGACGCGAATGATCTTCTGGGTCATCGATCAGGCCTTGTTCTTCTGAGCCAGGGCTGCCTTGACGAAGCCGCTGAACAGCGGGTGGCCGTCACGCGGGGTGGAGGTGAACTCCGGGTGGAACTGGCAAGCGACGAACCATGGGTGGTCCTTGGACTCGACCACTTCCACCAGCGCGCCGTCTTCGGAACGGCCGGAAACCACCAGACCAGCTTCCACCAGTTGTGGCAGCAGGTTGTTGTTCACTTCGTAGCGGTGACGGTGACGCTCGGTGATCACATCCTTGCCGTAGCAGTCGTGCACCTTGGAACCGGCAGCCAGCTGGCAGTCCTGTGCGCCCAGGCGCATGGTGCCGCCCAGGTCGGAAGCCTCGTCGCGGGTCTCGACGGCACCGGTGGCATCGGCCCACTCGGTGATCAGGCCGACCACTGGGTGGCCGCTGTTACGGTCGAACTCGGTGGAGTTGGCGTCTTTCCAGCCCATCACGTTACGGGCGAATTCGATGACGGCCACCTGCATGCCCAGGCAGATACCCAGGTACGGCACCTTGTTCTCACGGGCGTATTGCACCGCAGTGATCTTGCCTTCCACACCGCGCAGGCCGAAACCGCCCGGTACCAGGATGGCATCGGCGCCTTCGAGCAGGCTGGTGCCCTGGTTCTCGATGTCTTCCGAGTCGATGTAACGCAGGTTGACCTTGGTCCGGTTGGTGATGCCGGCGTGGCTCATCGCTTCGATCAGCGACTTGTACGCATCCAGCAGCTCCATGTACTTGCCGACCATGGCGATGGTCACTTCGTGCTCCGGGTTGAGCTTGGCATCGACCACCTTGTCCCACTCGGACAGGTCGGCGCCATTGCACTGCAGGCCGAAGCGCTCGACGACGAAGTCGTCCAGGCCCTGAGCATGCAGTACGCCCGGGATCTTGTAGATGGTGTCGACGTCTTCCAGCGAAATCACCGCACGCTCTTCAACGTTGGTGAACAGCGCGATCTTGCGACGCGACGAAGCATCGACCGGGTGGTCGGAGCGGCAGATCAGCACGTCAGGCTGCAGGCCGATGGAGCGCAGCTCCTTGACCGAGTGCTGGGTCGGCTTGGTCTTGGTTTCGCCAGCGGTGGCGATGTACGGGACCAGGGTCAGGTGCATCAGCATGGCACGCTTGGAGCCCACTTCGACGCGCAGCTGGCGAATCGCCTCGAGGAACGGCTGCGACTCGATATCACCCACGGTACCGCCGATCTCCACCAGGGCCACGTCGGCATCGCCGGCACCCTTGATGATGCGACGCTTGATTTCGTCGGTGATGTGCGGGATGACCTGGATGGTCGCGCCCAGATAATCACCACGACGCTCTTTGCGCAGCACGTGCTCGTAGATACGGCCGGTGGTGAAGTTGTTGTTCTGGGTCATGGTGGTGCGGATGAACCGCTCGTAGTGCCCCAGGTCGAGGTCGGTCTCGGCGCCATCGTGGGTGACGAACACTTCACCGTGCTGGAACGGGCTCATGGTGCCCGGGTCGACGTTGATGTACGGATCCAGCTTGAGCATGGTGACCTTCAGGCCCCGCGCTTCCAGGATGGCCGCCAGGGAAGCCGAGGCAATGCCTTTCCCCAATGAAGAAACAACACCGCCCGTGACGAATATGTAGCGCGTCATGAAAAACCCTAGAAGTCTGCGTTAAGGCGGCCAGCGCCGCCGGAGAAAGCGAAGGAAGGCCGAAGCCCCCGATCACCTGCGTCAATCACAGTGCATCTCGAAAAACTGCCGCGTCTGTACAGCCAGGGTATACCCGGCATGGCGTTCGCTCGTCATTTCCAGAATCAGCTCGGCAAAAAACTGCTTGGTAATCGGCAACCCCTGTGTTTTCGCGGAACCCACAGAAGTTGTATCAAGAAGGGAGGGTAGTCTACCGGAATGTACCCTTCAGCTCAAACCTTGCGCGTTCGTCGGTAACTGCCAGTGCAGTTGGCAATCCGCCCTCACCAGCCCGGGCAGGTTGGCCACCGCCAGCAGGCAATCGTCGCTATATAGCAAGGGCAGGCGCGAGCGCAGGAAATGCGGCACTTGCTGCTCGTTTAACAGGCGCTTGAGGTCACGCCGGCCTCGGCCGGGAACCTCCAGCATTTCACCACCCTGACGGTAGTCAATGCGCAACCCGCCCGGCACGGCTGCGCCGACAAGACGCACGCAACCATTGCCCGGCAACCGCAGCGGCCCATCAGGGTCGGGCCAGGCCAGCGAGCCAGCGGGTTGCTGTAGCCAATCACCGCTCAACCACCAGATGCGCCCGTGGCTACGCACCAACCGCCCATCGGCAAGCCGCCAGACTGGCCGGGCATCGGCGGCGGCATCGCGCAGGTCTGCCCAGCCGGCCCAGTGCCGGGTATCGGGCAAACGGGTGCGCTGGCTTAGCCAGTACTGCAAGGCATTGCGCTGACGGGCTGGCGATAGCGCTACCAGGGTGGCCAGGTCGAGGGAATCCAGCCCCGGCCAGGCGATGGGCGCCCCCTTACGCGCAAGCGCCAGATCCTCCTGGGCCAGTTCGTCCAGCAAACCCAGCGCCTCACCCAGATGCTCTGCTGCACGGGCGAAGTTCTGGCTGGCCTGAGGCCAACGTTGCTGCAAGTGCGGCATCACTTCGCCGCGCAGGTAGTTGCGGGCGAATTGTGTGTCGGCGTTTGACGGGTCTTCGATCCAGACCAACCCTTGGGCTTTGCCGTAGTCCTGCAACTGCTGCCGCGAACAACCCAGCAACGGCCTGACCAGGCTGCCCTGCCCTAATGCCCGCTGCACCGGCATGGCTGCCAGGCCCCGCAGGCCGGCGCCGCGCAACAGGCGGAACAGCAGAGTCTCGGCCTGGTCGTCGCGGTGCTGGCCGGTGAACAGGATGTCGCCTGGGCCGAGCGCTTGCCTGAAGGCGGCATAGCGGGCATCTCGGGCCGCCTGCTCCAGGCTGGCGCCGGGGCTGACCTGGACGTGAATGACGTGGAGTTCGATGCAAAGATTGTCGCAGACGGCTTGGCAATGAGCAGGCCAGGCGTCAGCAGCGGACTGCAGGCCATGGTGGACATGAATGGCACGCAGCGGTGGGGAAACGTGATTGCGGGCGTAATCGGCCAGCAGGTGCAGGAGGACGGTGGAATCGAGGCCGCCGGAGAAGGCGACGTGCCAGGTGGGGGCGTTGAGCCAAGGAGTGAGGTTGATCATCTAGCCCTCGCTCGATTCCAGAAAGCATTCGCGGGCATGCCCGCTCCCACATGCACGGCGCAAGCCTCAAGGACAGCGCAATACCTGTAGGAGCGGGTCTACCCGCGAACACCAGCGAAGCCGGTGCCGTCAATCACAAGGGCCACAAAACGGCCCCCGGGGCAAATCAGAATCAGAGGCCGTAGCTCATCAGGCGCTCGTAGCGACGGGCCAGCAGCGCGTCGTTGTCGAACTTGCCGAGCATGTCCAGCTGCTGCACCAGATCGGCACGGATGCTTTCGGACATCTGGGCCGGATCACGGTGGGCGCCGCCCAGCGGCTCCTGGATGACCTTGTCGACAATGTTCAGGCTCTTCAGGCGCTCGGCGGTGATGCCCATGGCCTCGGCCGCGTCTGCTGCCTTGTCGGCGGTTTTCCACAGAATCGACGCACACCCTTCCGGCGAGATAACCGAGTAGGTGGAGTACTGCAGCATGTTCAGTTGGTCGCACACGCCAATGGCCAGTGCCCCACCGGAACCACCCTCACCAATCACGGTCGCGATGATCGGGGTTTTCAGGCGTGCCATGACCCGCAGGTTCCAGGCAATGGCTTCACTCTGGTTACGTTCTTCGGCGTCGATGCCCGGGTAGGCGCCCGGCGTGTCGATGAAGGTCAGGATCGGCATCTTGAAGCGTTCGGCCATTTCCATCAGGCGACAGGCCTTGCGGTAGCCTTCCGGGCGCGGCATGCCGAAGTTGCGACGCACTTTCTCGCGCACTTCACGGCCCTTCTGGTGGCCAATGACCATGACCGGCTTGCCGTCCAGACGCGCAGTACCACCCACGATGGCGGCGTCGTCAGAGAAGTGACGGTCCCCGTGCAGTTCTTCGAACTCGGTGAAGATGTGCTCCAGGTAGTCCAGGGTGTAAGGACGACGCGGGTGACGGGCCAGGCGGGCGATCTGCCAGCTGGTCAGGTTGCCGAAGATGCTTTCGGTCAGGGTGTTGCTCTTGTCTTGCAGACGGGCAATTTCATCGCTGATGTTCAGCGAGTTGTCGTTACCCACCAGGCGCAGGCCTTCGATCTTGGCTTGCAGGTCGGCAATCGGCTGTTCGAAATCGAGGAAATTCGGGTTCATAGTCATCCGTCTTGGGTCTACGGCCAGGCGGCCGGCCGGTTGATCCGTTTGGCGCCATACCTTAAGGGATCAGGCGCATTCAGGTCGAGATTAAATTTTTGTCGGTTCAACGATATTGCAGGAAGACGTTCTCACGCCCGAACTGGTCACGCAGCGCCTGAATCAGGCCATCGGCCGGGTCGATCGCCCACTGCTCGCCAAACTGCAGCATGGCCTTGGCGTCGCTGCCGGTGTACTCCAGCGTGATCGGGCAAGCACCACGATGGCGGGTGATCAGCTCGCCCAGCCACTTCAGCCGGTCGCCTTTCAGTGCGTCGTGCGCCACCTTCAGGCGCAGGCTCTCGGCCAGCTTGGTGCGCGCGTCTTCCATGGTCATCACCTGCTTCACCCGCAGGCGCAAGCCCCCGGAGAAGTCGTCATTGCTGACCTCGCCTTCCACCACCACCATGGCATCGGTCTGCAGCAAGGACTGTGCCGCCATGAAGGCATCGGCAAACAGCGATGCCTCGATCCGCCCGGAACGGTCATCCAGGGTGACGAAGCCCATCTTGTCGCCCTTCTTGTTCTTCATCACCCGTAGGGCAATGATCATGCCGGCGATGGTCTGGGTTTCGCGCGACGGCTTGAGGTCGACGATGCGCTGGCGGGCGAAGCGGCGAATCTCGGCCTCGTACTCGTCGATCGGGTGGCCGGTCAGGTACAGGCCCAGGGTGTCTTTCTCTCCCTTCAGACGCTCCTTGAGGGTGAGCTCGCGCACCTTGCGATGGTTGGCGTAGACGTCGACATCTGCCGCGTCGAACATGCCGCCGAACAGGTCGACATGGCCACTGTCAGCGGTGTGCGCAGCCTGCTCGGCTGCCTTGATGGCCTCGCCCAGCGCCGACAGCAAGGTTGCCCGGTTGATGTCGATATTGGCGTGGTAGGCCTTGATCTCGTCATGGAAGTGCGGGCCAAGGCGGTCCAGCGCGCCACTGCGCACCAGTGCATCAAGGGTACGCTTGTTGACCCGCTTGAGGTCGATGCGTTCACAGAAATCGAACAGGTCCTTGAACGGACCGCCTTGGGCACGGGCTTCGACAATCGCCTCCACCGGGCCTTCGCCGACGCCCTTGATGGCGCCAAGGCCGTAGACGATCCGGCCGTCGTTGTTGACGGTGAACTTGAAGTCCGAGAAGTTCACGTCCGGCGCGTCGAGGCGCAGCTTCATGCTGCGCACCTCCTCCACCAGCACCACCACCTTGTCGGTGTTGTGCATATCCGCCGACAGGACCGCAGCCATGAACGGCGCCGGGTAGTGGGTTTTCAGCCAGGCGGTCTGGTACGACACCAGACCATAGGCGGCGGAGTGGGATTTGTTGAAGCCGTAGCCAGCGAACTTTTCTACCAGGTCGAAGATGTTACCGGCGAGGTCCGCATCGATATTGTTGGCCACGCAACCTTCGATGAAACCACCGCGCTGCTTGGCCATCTCCTCGGGCTTTTTCTTACCCATGGCCCGACGCAGCATGTCGGCACCACCCAGGGTATAACCTGCCATCACCTGGGCGATCTGCATCACCTGTTCCTGGTACAGGATGATGCCGTAGGTCGGCGCCAGTACTGGCTTGAGGCCTTCGTACTGGTAGTCGGAGTGCGGGTAGGCCAGCTCGGCGCGGCCGTGCTTGCGGTTGATGAAGTCGTCCACCATGCCCGATTGCAGCGGGCCCGGGCGGAACAGCGCAACCAGTGCGATCAGGTCTTCCAGGCAGTCGGGCTTGAGCTTCTTGATCAGCTCCTTCATGCCGCGCGATTCAAGCTGGAACACCGCCGTGGTTTCGGCCTTCTGCAGCAGCTCGTAGGTCTTGCGGTCGTCCAGCGGAATGAAGTCGATGTTGAGGTCGGGCAGGTTCTTCTTGGCCTGCTCGCGGTTGATGATCTCCATCGCCCACTTGATGATGGTCAAGGTACGCAGGCCGAGGAAGTCGAACTTCACCAGGCCGGCGGCCTCGACGTCATCCTTGTCGAACTGGGTTACCAGGCCACCACCCTCTTCATCACAGGCGATCGGCGAAAAGTCGGTGAGCTTGGTCGGTGCGATAACCACACCACCGGCGTGCTTGCCGGTGCCCCGGGTCACACCCTCCAGCTTCAGGGCCATGTCCCAGATTTCACGGGCGTCTTCGTCGCCCTTGAGGAAGTCACGCAGGATCTCTTCCTGCTCGTAGGCCTTCTCCAGGGTCATGCCCACTTCGAAGGGGATCATCTTCGACAGGCGGTCGGCCAGGCCATAGGATTTGCCTTGCACCCGCGCCACGTCACGCACCACCGCCTTGGCGGCCATGGTACCGAAGGTGATGATCTGGCTCACCGCATTACGGCCGTAGGCCTCGGCTACGTAGTCGATCACCCGGTCACGGCCGTCCATGCAGAAGTCGACGTCGAAGTCGGGCATGGAAACACGTTCAGGGTTGAGGAAGCGCTCGAACAGCAGGTCGTAGGCCAGCGGGTCGAGGTCGGTGATCTTCAGTACATAGGCCACCAGCGAGCCAGCACCCGAGCCGCGGCCCGGGCCAACCGGTACATCGTTGTTCTTGGCCCACTTGATGAAGTCCATAACAATCAGGAAGTAACCGGGGAAGCCCATCTGGATGATGATGTCCAGTTCAAACTTCAGGCGATCCAGGTAGACCTGACGCTTTTCTTCATAATTGGGCGTGGTCTCTTTCGGCCACAGCACCGCCAGGCGCTCTTCCAGGCCTTCGTGGGACACATGCCGCAGGTAGTCGTCGATGCCCATGCCGTTGGGCGTGGGGAAGTCAGGCAGGAAGTACTTGCCCAGCTGCACCTGGATGTTGCAGCGCTTGGCGATCTCGACGGTGTTGGCGATGGCGTCGGGCAGGTCACTGAACAGCTCGGCCATTTCCTCGGCCGACTTCAGGTACTGCTGGTCGCTGTAGCAACGCGGACGGCGCGGGTCGTCGAGGGTCCATCCCTCGCCAATGCATACGCGGGTTTCGTGGGCGTCGAAGTCCGTTTGCTTGATGAAACGCACGTCGTTGGTAGCCACCAGCGGGGCGCCAAGCTTGTCGGCCAACGCCACCGCCGCATGCACGTATTCCTCGTCGCGTGCGCGATTGGTGCGCTGCACTTCAACGTAGAAGCGCTCGGGGAACATGCCCATCCAGTCTTGAAGTAGCGCTTCGGCTTCATCTTGCCGCCCAGCCAGCAAGGCCATGCCGATGTCGCCTTCCTTACCCGCGGACAGGGCAATCAGGCCCTCGCTGGCCGGCGCGATCCATTCACGCTGGAGGATGACCAGGCCATTGCGCTGGCCATCGGTCCAGCCGCGCGAGATCAGTTCGGTAAGGTTGCGATAGCCCTTGGGGTCCATGGCCAGGAAGCAGATGCGCGACAGCGGGGCTTCCGGGTCGGCGCCGGCCAGCCACAGGTCGGCACCGCAGATCGGTTTGATACCGGCGCCCATGGCAGTCTTGTAGAACTTCACCAGCGAGCACATGTTGCTCTGATCGGTGATGGCGACCGCCGGCATGTTCATCCCGGTCAGTGCCTTGGCCAGCGGCTTGATCCGCACCAGGCCGTCAACCAGCGAGAATTCAGAGTGGACGCGCAGGTGAACGAAGGAAACCGACATGGAAGATCCTGTAGCAGTGCTTAACGACAAGGGCGGGATTGTAGCCTAACTAGGGGCTTTTTTTGGGGCTGCTTTGCAGCCCTTCGCGGGCACGCCCGCTCCCACAGGTACGGCCCCGCTGCTCAGACCGATGAATCCTGTGGGAGCGGGCGTGCCCGCGAAGGGCCGCAAAGCGGCCCCAATAGGTCAGATCAGGGAATCGGTGACGCCTTCGCGCGCTTCCCAGGCCGCCCGCACAGGGGCGAAGGATCGCCGATGAATGGGCGTAGGCCCAAGGCGCGCCAAGGCCTCGAGATGCACCGGGGTCGGGTAGCCCTTGTGCCCGCCAATGCCATACCCCGGGTAGATCAGTTCGAAGGCGCTCATCTCCCGATCACGGGTCACCTTGGCCAGGATCGATGCCGCTGCAATGGCCGGCACCTGGCTATCCCCCTTGACCACCGGTGCTGCCGGCACAGCCAGCTTCGGGCAGCGATTGCCATCGATCAGGGCCAGCTTCGGCGTAATGTGCAAGCCCTCCACTGCCCGCTGCATGGCCAGCATGGTGGCCTGCAGGATGTTCAGGCTGTCGATTTCCTCGACCTCGGCGCGGGCGATGCAGAAGCTCAAGGCCTTTTCGCAGATCTCGTCGAACAGCGCCTCACGCTTGGCTTCGGTGAGCTTCTTCGAGTCGTTCAGACCGAGAATCGGCCGCGCAGGATCAAGAATCACCGCCGCCGTGACCACCGCGCCACACAGCGGGCCACGGCCCACTTCGTCAACGCCGGCGACCAGGTCTTCTACCAGGTTGAAGTCCAGTCCAATTTGCATGTCAGCGGTCCTTGAGCAGGGCCAGTACCGCCTCGGCCGCCTGATTGGAGGCGTCACGGCGCAGGGTGCGGTGAATTTCGTCGAAACGTTCGGTCTGATGGCTTCCATCGCGTACCAGCGGCGCCAAGGTGTTGGCCAGCGCTTCGCTGGTAGCGTCGTCTTGCAGCAACTCGGGCACCAGCTCTCGCTGGGCCAGCAGGTTCGGCAATGACACGTAAGGGCTTTTCACCAGACGCTTGAGAATCCAGTAGGTCAAGGGCGCAAGGCGGTACGCCACCACCATCGGCCGCTTGTACAGCAGCGCCTCGAGGGTAGCGGTGCCCGAGGCGATCAGCACCGCGTCACAGGCCGCCAGGGCTTGGTGCGACTGGCCATCGAGCAGGGTCAGCGGCAGTTGGCGCCCTTCCAGCATCTGCTCGATCTGGGCACGCCGCGTGGCGTTGGCGCAGGGCAACACGAAGCGCACACCCGGCACTTGTTGGCAGAGGCGCTCGGCGGCGTCGAGGAATAACGCGCCCAGGCGCCCTACTTCGCCGCCCCGGCTGCCCGGCATCAGTGCCACCACCGGCCCCTCACCCAGGCCCAGCGTGGCACGCGCGGCCGGGCGGTCGGTTTCAAGCGGGATGGTGTCTGCCAGCGGGTGGCCGACAAAACGCACTGGCACACCCTGCTCTTCGTAGAACCGCGCCTCGAACGGCAGCAGCGTCAGCATCAGGTCGCAGCCTTCGCGAATCTTCAGCACGCGCTTCTGCCGCCAGGCCCACACTGACGGGCTGACATAGTGGACGGTCTTGATCCCGGCCTGACGCAGCTTCAGCTCGATATTGAGGGTGAAGTCAGGGGCGTCGATGCCGATGAATACGTCGGGCTTTTCTTCGATCAGGGTCTGGATCAGCAACTTGCGGCGCTTGAGCAGCTCACGCAGGCGCCCCAACACCTCGACCAGCCCCATGACGGCGAGACGTTCCATGGGGAAATAGGATTGCAGGCCTTCGGCCTCCATCAAAGGCCCGCCAACCCCGATGAAACGTACGTCGGGGTGGCGCGCCTTCAGGGCACGCATCAAGCCTGAACCAAGAATATCGCCACTGGCCTCACCGGCGACCAGCGCTACGCAAAGCTGGGCCATATCAGCGTGTGATGCCGCGAGCGGAGCTCAGGATCGACTGACGGAACAGCTCGACCTCGGGGTGCTGCGCAGCGGGTTCGGCCAGCTCCTTGAGCGCGTCTTCTACGGTCAGGCCCTGACGGTAGACAATCTTGTAGCAACGACGCAGCACATGGATCACCTCGTCGCTGAAACCGCGGCGGCGCATGCCCTCGAAGTTCATGCTGCGGGCTTCGGCCGGGCTGCCGAACACGGTCACGAAGGCCGGAACGTCCTTGCCAATCGCCGTGCCCATACCGGAAAACGCGTGGGCGCCAATGTGGCAGTACTGGTGAACCAGGGTGTAACCGGACAGGATCGCCCAGTCACCCACATGTACATGACCTGCCAGCGCCGTGTTGTTGACCAGGATGCAGTGGTTGCCGATGACACTGTCGTGGCCAATGTGGGCATAGGCCATGATCAGGTTGTGGTCACCCACGGTGGTTTCCGCGCGATCCTGAACAGTACCGCGGTGGATGGTCACCCCTTCGCGAATGACATTGTGATCGCCGATCACCAGGCGCGTCGGCTCACCCTTGTACTTAAGGTCCGGGGTGTCTTCACCGATGGAAGAGAACTGGAAGATACGGTTGTGCTTGCCGATGCGGGTCGGGCCTTTAAGCACAACATGCGGGCCGATAACGGTGCCCTCCCCGATTTCCACATCAGGGCCAACGATCGACCAAGGGCCGACCTCGACGCCGTCGGCCAGCTTGGCCGACGGATCGATAATGGCCCGAGGATCAATCGAATTCATAGGGAGCGTTCCGCGCAGGTGATTTCTGCCGAGCAGACCGGCTTGCCGTCGACCAGGGCGCGGCACTCGAACTTCCAGATCATGCTTTTACGGCTGAGGAACTTGGCTTCCAGCACAAGCTGGTCACCCGGCAGAACCGGCTGACGGAAACGCAGTTTGTCGGAACCGACAAAGTAGTACAGGGTGCCATCGGCCGGCTTGGCATCGAGCATCTTGAAACCAAGGATGCCGGCCGCCTGGGCCATGGCTTCGATGATCAGGACACCCGGCATGATCGGGTGTGCCGGGAAGTGGCCATTGAAAAACGGCTCGTTGATGCTGACATTCTTGTAGGCACGAATGCTCTGGGCCTCGAAGTCCAGATCCGTCACACGATCTACCAGCAGGAACGGGTAGCGGTGAGGCAGGTATTCGCGAATCTCGTTGATGTCCATCATTTCGGTGGGGAAGCCTGTAATAAG
This sequence comes from Pseudomonas sp. zjy_15, assembly GCF_043101865.1. Classification (NCBI taxonomy): domain Bacteria; kingdom Pseudomonadati; phylum Pseudomonadota; class Gammaproteobacteria; order Pseudomonadales; family Pseudomonadaceae; genus Pseudomonas; species Pseudomonas sp. zjy_15. Next base: position 16,691 of record NZ_JBICII010000124.1, on the reverse strand, counting down.
AATAGGGAGCGCAGGTGCTGACCACACGCTCCTTTTGCAATCCAAAGAGGAGCCAGCTAGCGACTGTTCACTCTTGCTCAGGGAATGGTATCAGCCTTCTGATGTCGGCAGGCCACCTGAGGTCACGGTATCGACGCGTTTTTCCAGCTGCTGGAGACGCTTGGCCATGTCGTCCAGGTGGCGGATACGCGCGGCGCTCTTGCGCCAGTCAGCCAGCGGCTGCATGGCAGTGCCGGAAGAATAGGCACCCGGTTCGGTGATCGAACGGGTTACCATGGTCATCCCGGACACGAAAACGTTATCACAGACATCGATATGGCCGACCATGCCGACACCGCCGGCAATGGTGCAGTGCTTGCCAATGCGCGTGCTACCGGAAATCCCGACGCAAGCGGCCATGGCCGTGTGCTCGCCGATCTGCACGTTATGGGCGATCTGGATCTGGTTGTCGAGCTTGACCCCGTCAGCGATCCGCGTGTCCGACAAAGCACCGCGGTCGACAGCAGTGTTGACGCCGATTTCCACGTCATCACCGATGGTCACGCCACCGATCTGGGCGATCTTGCGCCACACACCCTTCTCGTTGGCAAAGCCGAAACCTTCACCGCCAATCACCGCCCCCGACTGAATGACCACGCGCTTGCCGATGGTCACGTCATGGTACAGGGTGACCCGCGGTGCCAGCCAACCACCCTCGCCGATCACGCAACGCGCGCCGACCACGCAGTGTGCACCCACAGTGACATTGGCCGCGATACGCGCACCGCTTTCGATGACCGCGAACGGCCCGATGCTGGCACTGGCATCCACCTGCGCGTCCTCAGCCACCACGGCGCTGGGATGAACACCCGCCACAGCCTTGGGTTTGGGGTCGAACAGGTGGGAAATGCGTGCGTAGGCCAGGTACGGATCGGCGACGATCAGTGCATTGCCGGCAAAGCCTTCGGCATCCGCCGCCTTGAGCAGCACTGCGGCCGCCTGGCTGTCATCCAGGAATTTTCGGTACTGCGGGTTGGCGAGGAAGCTCAACTGACCGGGGCCAGCCTCCTGCAAGGTGGCCAGCCCGGTAATCTGCAGCGTCTCGGGCCCTTTGAGGGTGGCTCCGAGTGCCTCGGCCAGCTGGCCTAACGTCATGGTCACACTCATATCAACGGGCTTGGTTCATGCGCTCGATGACTTGGCGGGTGATGTCATACTGAGGTTTGACATCGATGACCGCACCACGCTCGAGGACCAGGTCGTAGCCGCCCTTCTTGATCACTGCCTCGACAGCACCATCCAGCTTCGGCTTCAGTTGCTTGAGCATGTCGCGATCAGCAACGGCCTTCGCTTCGTTCAATTCCTTGGACTGGAACTGGAAGTCCCGGGCCTTTTGCTTGAACTCGAGCTCCAGGCGCTCACGCTCCTGCTGCTGCATCTTGTCGCCGCCCTTGATCAGGCGGTCCTGGATGCCCTTGGCACTGCTTTCCAGGTTTTTCAGCTTGGTCAGTTGCGGACCGAATTTCTTCTCGGCATCAACCGCATACTTCTTGGCGGCATCCGACTCGAGCAGGGCCATCTGGTAGTTCAGGACGGCAACCTTCATTTCGGCGAAAGCCGGGGTGGCGACCAGCGCCGCGGCCACTACGGCCAATTGAGCCAATTTACGCACGATGCACTCCTGGATAAACCGTTGTCATTAAGCAAGGGCCGACCTTAGAAGGTCTGGCCCAGAGAGAATTGGAACACCTGGGTATCGGCATCGTCCGGCTTCTTGACCGGCATTGCCAGGCTGAAGCTCAGCGGGCCCAGTGCGGTAATCCAGGTCACGCCCAGGCCGACCGAACTGGCCATGCCCGAGAACCCGACCTTCTCGCAATCAGGTTTGTTGCCGCAATTGGTGTCGAACACGTTACCCACGTCCCAGAACACGGAGGTGCGCAGTGAACGCTGGTCCTTGACGAACGGCAGCGGGAACAGCAGCTCGGCGCCGCCTTGCACCAGCACGTTACCACCAAACGGCAACGGATCCTGATCCGGGTCGCGAATAGTGCCCGGCTTGCCGCCGTCGGCCTCGCCGCGACTAGGCGTACTGCGTGGGCCCAGGCTGCTGTCCTTGAAGCCACGGACAGAGTTGAAACCGCCCGCGAAATAGTTCTCGTAGAACGGCAGGCCGGAGGTGCTGCCGTAACCATCACCATAGCCCAGCTCGGTATGCAGGCGCAGGGTGTAGTCGTTGGTGATCGGCTTGAACAGCTGGCCACGGTAGTCAAGCTTGAAGAACGACAGGTCGCTGCCCGGAACAGTGGACTCCAGGGTCAGGCTTTGCGAGTGGCCACGGGTGGCCAACACGCCTTTGTTCAGGGTCGACTCGGACCAGCCGATCGAGGCCTTGAAGTTCAGGAAGTTGTCACCTTCCTGCTCGAGGAAGTCGAAGATCTCGTCAACGGTGTACTTGCCGGTCTTGATCTTGTCCTGCTGCACGCTCAGGCCGTAGGTCAGGCGCGAGGTCTCGCTGATCGGATAGCCCAGGCTGACGCCCGCACCGTAGCTGTCCACCGCATAGCTGGCAACGTCGACGTCGAGGTCGTCGTAATCGGTGCTGCGGTAGAAGGCGTTGTAGCCCAGGCTGACGCCATCGGCAGTGAAGTAGGGATCAACGAAGCCGAAGTTGTAGCGGGTCTGGTATTCCGAGCGGGTCAGGCCGACGGACACTTTGTTACCGGTACCGAGGAAGTTGCTCTGGCTGATCGAGCCACCGAGGATCAGGCCGGCGCTCTGGGCGAAACCGACGCTGGCGGTGATCGAACCGGAGGCCTGCTCTTCGACGCTGTAGTTCACGTCCACCTGGTCGTCGGTGCCAGGTACCTGAGGGGTCTCGACGTTGACTTCCTTGAAGTAACCCAGCCGCTCCAGACGGGTCTTGGACTGGTCGATCAGGTAGGTCGAAGCCCAGCCACCTTCCATCTGGCGCATTTCGCGGCGCAGCACTTCGTCTTCGGTCTTGGTGTTGCCGCGGTAGTTGATGCGGTTGACGTAGGCACGCTTGCCCGGGTCGACCACGAACATGATGTCGACCGTGTGGTCCTGGTCGTTCGGCTGTGGCACACCGTTGACGTTGGCAAAGGTGTAGCCTTCGTTACCCAAGCGACGGGTGATCAGCTCGGATGTGCTGGTCATCACCTTGCGCGAGAATACCTGGCCCGGCTGCACCAGCAGCAGCGACTTGACCTGGTCTTCCGGCACCTTGAGGTCGCCGGACAGCTTCACGTCGCGAACGGTGTATTTCTCGCCTTCGTTGATGTTGACGGTGATGTAGACGTGCTTCTTGTCCGGCGTGATGGACACCTGGGTGGAGGCGATGTCCATGTTGATGTAGCCGCGGTCCAGGTAATAGGAACGCAGACGCTCCAGGTCACCGGAGAGTTTTTCACGGGCGTACTTGTCGTCGTTCTTGAAGAACGACAGCCAGTTGGTGGTCTTCAGCTCGAACAGCTGCCCCAGGGTCTCATCATCGAATACGTTGTTGCCAACGACGTTGATGTGCTGGATGGCGGCGACGGTGCCTTCGTTGATCTTGATCTTCAGCGCCACGCGGTTGCGCGGCTGCGGCACCACTTCGGCGTCTACCTCGGCCGAGTAGCGCCCCTGGGCCACGTACTGGCGCTGCAGCTCGTTACGCACGCCTTCGAGGGTGGCACGCTGGAAGATCTCGCCTTCGGCCAGGCCCGATTGCTTCAGGCCCTTCATCAGGTCTTCGGTGCTGATCGCCTTGTTGCCTTCAATCTCGATGCTCGACACCGACGGGCGCTCGACCACGTTGATGATCAGCACATTGCCATCACGGCTCAACTGGATGTCCTGGAAGAACCCGGTCTTGAACAAGGAACGAGTCGAGTCCACCAGGCGGCGGTCGTCGGCCTGGTCACCAACGTTCAGCGGCAAGGCACCGAACACACTGCCGGCGGAAACCCGCTGCAGGCCGTTGACGCGAATATCGGAGATGGTGAAGGACTCGGCGTGAACTTCAGCGATCATCAGTGCGGACATGACCGCAGTTAGCAGCAGACGTTTCATGAAGTCCTTTTATTCCAACTGGCAATAAACAACCTGCCGTCACAAACGGCAGGTTCGCAATTGAGCGAAGCTTTATAGTCGACCCAGATCGTTGATCAGGGCGAGCAACATCACCCCTATGACCAAACTGATACCGATCTGAACCCCCCAACCTTGCACCCGATCCGACAGCGGACGACCGCGCGCCCACTCGACCAGGTAAAACAGCAAATGCCCCCCATCCAGTACGGGTATGGGCAGCAGGTTAAGAACCCCCAGGCTTATGCTCAGGTAGGCCAGGAAATTCAGGAAATCCCCCACGCCGGACTGGGCTGAAGCGCCCGCCACTTTAGCAATGGTTATCGGTCCACTCAAGTTTTTTACCGAGAGCTCCCCGAACAGCATTTTCTTCAGCGATTCAAGGGTCAGGACGCTCATGCTCCAGGTACGCGACAAGCTCTCACCCACCGCATCCAGCGGGCCGTAGCTGACTTCGCGGAGCATGTTGGCAGGCCATTCGCCACCTTTGACGCCAGCACCAAGATAGCCACCGACTGCCTTGCCCTCACCCTTGCGGGCCAGGGTCACCGGCAGCTCCAGGGCAGCTCCATCGCGCTCCACTCGCACCACTACCTTGGCATCAGGGCGGGCGCGCACGCGGTCGACAACCTGCTGCCATTCGGTCACCGCCACATCATCCAGAGCCAGCAGCTTGTCACCGGTTTTCAGGCCAGCAGCGGCAGCCGGCCCCTTCGGGTCGATCTCGGCCAGCACCGGGGTGATCGCCGGGCGCCAGGGGCGCAGCCCCAGGGATTGAATCGGGTCCGGCTCGTCGGCGCCCTTGAGCCAGCTGTCCAGCTTGACCTGCAACTGGCGCTCGGCGCTGGCACCCTCATCGCGCACGCCAATCTGCAAGGTACCGCTCTCACCCAGACGACGAACCAACTGCAGGTTGACCGCCGACCAACCGTTGGTCGGCTTACCGTCGACAGAGACGATTTCCTGACCCGCGGTCAGCCCGGCCGATGCTGCCAGGCTGCCACTGTCGACCGCACCGATAACCGGGCGGATTTGCTGGGTACCCAGCATCGCCAGTACCCAGAAAAACAGGATAGCGAGCAGAAAATTGGCGATCGGGCCTGCCGCGACAATCGCAATACGCTGGCGCACCGACTTGCGGTTGAACGACTGCCCGGCCAGCGCTGGCGGCACATCGCCTTCGCGCTCGTCGAGCATCTTGACGTAGCCACCCAGAGGAATGGCCGCAACAACGAACTCGGTGCCGTGGCGGTCATGCCACCGCAGCAGCGGCGTGCCGAAACCCACCGAAAAACGCAGCACCTTGACGCCGCAGCGGCGCGCCACCCAGAAGTGACCGAATTCGTGGAAAGTGACCAGCACACCCAGAGCCACGAGGGTGCCGATAATCATGTAGAGCGCTGTCATGTCCATCTCCGAATGATGTTCAGCGGGCTGGCATCCCCAGCCCCCTCACGAACCTTGGCGGGCCTGCATCAGCGGCCGTGACGCCTCAGCCACTCTCGGGAAAGCTCCCGGGCACGCTGATCGGCGGCAAATACCGCATCCAGCGACGGCAACGGTACGACGGGTTCCTGGTCGAGTACCTGTTCGATCATACCCGCGATCTCCGGGAAGCGGATGCGCCGTTCAAGAAATGCCTGGACCGCCACTTCGTTGGCTGCATTGAGCACCGCTGGCGCACTGTTGCCAGCCTCGGCAGCCTGCCGCGCAAGGCGCAGGCAAGGGAAGCGTTGTTCGTCGGGCGCCTGGAAATCCAGACGGGCGATGGCGAACAGGTCCAGGGGGGCGACCCCGGAATCGATCCGTTCCGGCCAAGCCAACGCGTTGGCGATCGGCGTACGCATGTCCGGGTTGCCCAACTGCGCGAGCACCGAACCGTCCACGTAGTCGACCAGCGAGTGGATCACGCTTTGCGGGTGCACCACCACCTCAACCTTGGACGGCGCGGCATCGAACAACCAGCAGGCCTCGATCAACTCGAGGCCTTTGTTCATCATGCTGGCCGAATCCACGGAGATCTTGCGCCCCATGGACCAGTTAGGGTGAGCACAAGCTTGCTCCGGGGTCACGTCCAGCAGCGCCTCGACCGGCGTCTCGCGGAACGGCCCACCAGAAGCGGTAAGCAGGATCCGGCGCACACCGACGGCGCTCAGGCCACGGGCGTAGTCGCCTGGCATGCACTGGAAGATAGCGTTGTGTTCGCTGTCGATCGGCAGCAGCACGGCACCCTTTTGCCGCACCGCCTCCATGAACAGCGCGCCCGACATTACCAGTGCTTCCTTGTTGGCCAGCAACACCTTTTTGCCTGCCTCGACGGCCGCCAGCGTGGGGCGCAAGCCGGCAGCACCGACAATGGCTGCCATCACCGCATCCACTTCAGCGGCCGACGCCACCTGGCAAAGCCCTGCCTCGCCCTCCAGCACCTCGGTGGTACAACCAACTGCAGCCAGACTTGCACGCAACCTCACCGCCGCCTCAGTGCTCGGCACCACAGCGAATGCCGGACGATGACGCACACATAGCGCCAACAGTTCGTCGACGCGCGAATAGCCGGTGAGGGCAAACGCTTGATAACGGTCGGGATGGCGCGCGATCACATCCAGCGTGCTCAGGCCGATGGAGCCGGTCGCCCCGAGCACGGTAATACGTTGCGGGCGACTCACATCACACCCCATTCGGCAGCCCACAACAGCACCGCGAAGATCGGAATTGCCGCTGTCAGGCTGTCGATGCGGTCGAGCACACCACCGTGCCCAGGTAGCAGATTGCTGCTGTCCTTGATGCCGGAGCGACGCTTGAACATGCTCTCGGTCAGGTCACCGACCACCGAGGACATCACCAGCAACGCAGCGCCCAGCAGGCCCAGCAGGATCTGACCAAAGCCCCAGTCGCGACTGATGCCGACACCCAAGGTGATAAACAGGCTGACTGCCAGCCCACCATACACACCTTCCCAGCTCTTGCCCGGGCTGACCTGCGGGGCCAGCTTGCGCTTGCCGAACGCCCGGCCAGAGAAGTACGCACCGATGTCGGCGGCCCACACCAGCACCATGACGGACAGGATCAGCCAGTTCCCCAGGGGCCAGTGCTTGAGGAGCACCAGTCCCTGCCAGGCCGGCAACAGCACCAGCAGGCCGATCAACAGCCGACAGGCAGCACTGACCCACAGCTCGCTGCTGCGCGGATAGGTAAGCACCAGCCAGGTAGCCAGCCCCCACCAGATAACCGCAGCGCCCAGCACCCAGGGCGCCAGCTCCGGAAGGATGTACAGCAGCATCAGCGCTCCGGCGACCACCGCTGCATAGGCAATGCGCAGCGGCTGGGCCATCAGCCCGGCAAGGCGCGCCCACTCCCAGGCACCGAGGGTCACTACGAATCCGATGAACAGGGCGAAGTCCCCGCCATTGAGCAGGAAGAAACCACCCAGCGCGACCGGCAACAGGATCAGCGCAGTAATGATGCGTTGTTTAAGCATTAAGCACGAGCTCCAGCCTCGACCTGCTCGCTGGTCTTACCGAAGCGGCGCTGGCGCGAAGCGAAATCGGCCAGGGCATTGCGCATGGCCTCGTGTTTGAAGTCCGGCCAGTAGAGGTCGGAGAAGTACAACTCGGCATAGGCCAGTTGCCACAGCAGGAAATTGCTGATGCGATGCTCGCCACCGGTGCGAATGCAAAGATCCGGCAACGGCAGCTCGCCGGTTGCCAGACAGGTCTGCAGCAGACCCGGGGTGATGTCTTCCGGGCGCAGGTGCCCGGCCTGCACTTCCCGCGCCAACCGCTGGGCAGCCTGGGCAATGTCCCACTGGCCACCGTAGTTGGCTGCTATCTGCAGAATGAAGCGGTTGTTGCCAGCGGTCACTGCCTCGGCCTCGCGCATGGCGGCCTGCAGCTCAGGATGAAAACGCGAACGGTCGCCGATGATGCGCAGGCTGATATTGTTCTCGTCAAGGCGCTTGGCCTCACGGCGCAGCGCCGAGAAGAACAGCTCCATCAGCGCCCCGACCTCTTCGGCAGGGCGCTGCCAGTTCTCGCTGGAGAAGGCGAACAGGGTCAGCACCTCGACCCCGGACTTGGCACAGACTTCGATGACCGCGCGAACGGCATCCACACCCGCCTTGTGCCCGGCCACGCCGGGCAGCAGGCGTTTTTTCGCCCAGCGGTTGTTGCCATCCATGATGATCGCGACATGACGCGGCACCGAGGACGGCGCCGCTGGCTTGGTCTTTTCCATTAAAAAACCCCGGCCTTAAACGGCCATCAGGTCCTTTTCCTTGGCTTTGAAGGCAGCATCCACTTCGGCGACGAACTTGTCGGTCAGCTTCTGGATCTCGTCAGCGGCGCGACGTTCTTCGTCTTCGCTGATTTCCTTGTCCTTGGTCAGTTTTTTCAGGTCAGCCAGGGCGTCGCGGCGCACGTTGCGCACGGCTACCTTGGCATCCTCGGCAACACCGCTGGCCTGCTTGGTGTAGCCCTTGCGGGTTTCCTCGGTCAGGGCCGGCATCGGTACTCGGATGGTGGTACCGGCGCTGGACGGGTTAAGGCCCAGATCGGAGGTGAGGATGGCCTTTTCGATGGCAGCGCTGAGGTTCTTGTCGTGAGCGACGATCTTCAGGGTGCGCGCATCTTCGACGGTGATCGCGGCGACCTGGTTCAGCGGCATTTCGCTACCCCAGGCGGTAACCTTGACGCTGTCCAGGATGCTTGGGTGAGCGCGACCGGTGCGGATTGCAGCCAGGTTGCGGGACAGGGCTTCGATGGACTTGCCCATGCGCTCCTGCGCGTCTTTCTTGATGTCGTTGATCATGCTTGGCCTTCCTCGATCAGTGTGCCTTCAGCGCCACCCACCACGATGTTCAGCAGGGCGCCAGGCTTGTTCATGTTGAATACCCGCAATGGCATCTTGTGGTCACGGCACAGGCAGATTGCGGTCAGGTCCATCACACCCAGCTTGCGATCCAGAACCTCATCGTAGGTCAGGTGATCGAATTTCTCGGCGTGCGGGTCCTTGAATGGATCGGCAGTGTACACGCCATCGACCTTGGTCGCCTTCAGCACCACGTCGGCATCGATTTCGATGGCGCGCAGGCAGGCCGCGGAGTCGGTGGTGAAGAACGGGTTGCCGGTACCGGCGGAGAAAATTACCACATCCCCGGAGTTGAGGTGACGAATAGCTTTGCGGCGATCGTAATGATCGGTGACACCCACCATGGAAATGGCCGACATGACCAGCGCCGGGATGTTCGAGCGCTCCAGCGCATCGCGCATGGCCAGGCCGTTCATCACGGTAGCAAGCATGCCCATGTGGTCACCCGTGACGCGGTCCATGCCGGCTGCGCTGAGCGCGGCGCCGCGGAACAGGTTGCCGCCACCGATGACCAGGCCGACCTGTACACCGATCCCTACCAGCTGGCCAACTTCAAGCGCCATGCGATCCAGCACTTTCGGGTCGATCCCGAAGTCTTCCGAGCCCATCAGGGCCTCGCCGCTAAGTTTGAGCAAAATGCGTTTATAGCGAGGTTGGCGACCACTCACCTGCTGAGCCATTGCGAGTCTCTCCTGCGGCGTACTTTTAGAAAATTCGTGCGGGCTGTTTGCAGCCTGCTAACTGTAGCGTGGCACCGCTTCGGTGCCAGCGAAGAGGGAGTCGTATAAACCCCTCCCCGTTTTGACAAAGAGGCTGCGCGCGTGAGCGGGCAGCCTCTTTGGGGCGACAGACGGGGCTGTCTTACTGCTTGGCAGCAGCTACCTGAGCGGCAACTTCAGCAGCGAAGTCGTCGACTGGCTTCTCGATGCCTTCGCCTACCTTGAAGTAGGTGAAGGAAACGATTTCAGCACCGGCTTTCTTGGCCAGCTCGCCAACCTTGACTTCCGGGTTCATGACGAAAGCTTGCTCTTTCAGCGAGGCTTCTGCCTTGAACTTGGTGATACGACCGTTGATCATGTTCTCAACGATGTTTTCCGGCTTGCCGGCGATCTTGTCGGCGTTCAGCTGCAGGAAGACATTCTTCTCGCGCTCGATGGCCTCGGCGGAGATTTCCGACGAATCCAGGAACTCAGGGTTCGAAGCTGCGACGTGCATGGCGATGTTCTTCGCCAGCTCCACGTCACCGCCTTTCAGAACGACGACAGCGCCGATCTTGTTGCCGTGCAGGTAGGCACCGACAACGTCACCCTCAACGCGCACCAGGCGACGGATGTTGACGTTCTCGCCGCACTTGGCAACCAGGGCTTCACGAGCAGCTTCACGCGAGGCGATCAGCGGAGCGGCGTCGGTCAGCTTCTGGGCGAAGGCTTCTTCGAGGCTTTCGGCCACGAAGTTCTTGAAGTCGTCTTGCAGGGCCAGGAAGTCGGTCTGCGAGTTCACTTCCAGCAGGACGGCGGATGTACCGTCGGTCTTGACGGCGATAGCGCCTTCAGCAGCGACGTTGCCAGCCTTTTTGGCGGCCTTGATGGCGCCCGAGGCACGCATGTCGTCAATGGCTTTCTCGATGTCGCCGCCGGCCTTTTCCAGGGCCTTTTTGCAATCCATCATGCCTTCGCCGGTACGCTCGCGCAGTTCTTTTACCAGCGCTGCAGTAATTGCTGCCATTTCAAAATCCTCTTGGAAAGTTTTTCAACCATTCCACCCGTCAATCACGGGCGTTCAATTCTGCAAATCCGCTGCTTTCATTTCAGCAGGCCCATGATGCGGGGCCGATGCTGACAGCAGGATTTCAAGGTGGCAAAAAGGGGGCAAAGCCCCCTTTTTGCGTGCCAAGTAGACGCTAGCGCCTATTACTCAGCAGCAGGTGCAGCCGCTTCTTCAGCGTAAACTTCGGTGCCGCCGGCAACGTTGTTGCGGCCGCGGATGACTGCGTCAGCCATCGAAGTCATGTACAGCTCGATAGCGCGAATGGCGTCATCGTTACCTGGGATGATGTAGTCAACACCTTCCGGGCTGCTGTTGGTATCGACAACGCCGATAACCGGGATACCCAGCTTGTTGGCTTCGGTGATCGCGATGCGCTCGTGATCAACGTCGATAACGAACAGAGCGTCTGGCAGACCGCCCATGTCCTTGATGCCACCCAGGCTGCGATCCAGTTTTTCCAGGTCGCGGGAGCGCATCAGGGCTTCTTTCTTGGTCAGCTTGGCGAAAGTGCCGTCTTCGGCCTGGGTTTCCAGGTCGCGCAGACGCTTGATCGAAGCGCGGATGGTCTTGTAGTTGGTCAGCATGCCGCCCAACCAACGGTGGTCAACGTACGGCGAACCGCAACGAGCTGCTTGCTCGGCGACGATCTTGCCGGCGGAACGCTTGGTGCCGACGAACAGGATCTTGTTCTTGCCCTGGGCCAGGCGCTCTACGAACGACAGAGCGTCGTTGAACATTGGCAGGGTTTTTTCCAGGTTGACGATGTGGATCTTGTTACGCGCGCCGAAAATGTACTTGCCCATTTTCGGGTTCCAGTAACGGGTCTGGTGGCCGAAGTGCACACCGGCCTTCAGCATATCGCGCATGTTGACTTGGGACATGATAGTTCCTTGATAAGTCGGGTTGGGCCTCCACGTATCCCAATGACCAACCCGCGAATTCTGCAACTCGGGGCACCCAGGTCATCGTGTCGACACGTGTGTGGGTTAAGTGCTGACGGGGTCGTCCCCGAAAGCGGCGCATTTTATACCACAGACCGCGAGCGAACGGAACCCGGATACTGTTGCGTCTGTCAGCACTTTTTGCAGCACCCCGGCTTTCGCGCCAGAATGCCAGCTGTAGACAACAGCATGGCCGCCTTTATCCCGACCGATCGGCGCCCTGCTCTGCTAGAATCCGGCCTTTCCCGTTTGTTCGCGCCGTGCACGGCGCCGTAGAGAGCCTGTAATGACCGTCACCATCAAGACCGCAGAAGACATCGAGAAGATGCGCATCGCTGGCCGCCTGGCCGCCGAAGTGCTGGAAATGATCGAAGAGCACGTCAAGCCCGGTGTCACCACCGAAGAGCTCGACCGCCTGTGCCACGACTATATCGTCAACGTCCAGCAGGCCATTCCGGCACCGCTCAACTACAAGGGCTACCCGAAGTCGATCTGCACCTCGATCAACCATGTGGTCTGCCACGGCATCCCCAACGACAAGCCGCTCAAGGACGGTGACACGCTCAATATCGATGTCACCGTGATCAAGGACGGCTACCACGGCGACACCAGCCGCATGTTCCACGTCGGTAACGTGCCGGTCTGGGCCGAGCGCCTGTCCAAGGTCACCCAGGAATGCATGTACAAGGCCATCGAACTGGTCAAGCCGGGCTGCCGCCTGGGCGACATCGGTGAAGTGATCCAGAAGCACGCGGAAAAGAACGGTTTCTCGGTGGTGCGCGAGTTCTGCGGTCATGGCATTGGCAAGGTGTTCCACGAAGAGCCACAGATCCTCCACTACGGCCGCGCTGGCACGGGCATGGAGCTGAAGGAAGGCATGACCTTCACCATCGAGCCGATGATCAACCAGGGCAAGGCCGACACCAAGGTGCTGGGCGACGGCTGGACCGCCATCACCAAGGACCGCAAGCTCTCGGCCCAGTGGGAACACACCCTGGTGGTGACCGCGACCGGCTACGAAATCTTCACCCTGCGCAAGGACGACACCATCCCGCGCACTTCGGCCTGACCGCACCCCGACAGGCCACCCCACGACAGGAACGTGACGCGATGCCCCAGGTGGACCCCGAGCTGTTCGACCGTGGCCAGTTCCAGGCGGAACTGGCCCTCAAGGCGAGCCCCATCGCCGCCTTCAAGAAAGCCATCCGCCTGGCCGGCGAGGTGCTCGACAAACGTTTTAGCGCCGGCAGCGACATCCGCCCGCTGATCGAGGCCCGCGCCTGGCTCGTCGACAATATCCTGCAACAGGCGTGGAACCAGTTCGACTGGGGCGACCAGAGCGGCATTGCCCTGGTTGCGGTGGGCGGCTACGGGCGCGGTGAACTGCACCCGCACTCGGACATCGACCTGCTGATTCTGCTGGGCGCGGCCGAGCACGAACAGTACCGCGACGCCATTGAGCGCTTTCTGACCTTGCTGTGGGACATTGGCCTGGAAGTCGGCCAGAGCGTGCGCACCGTCGACGAGTGCGCCGAACAGGCCCGCGCCGACCTGACGGTAATCACCAACTTGATGGAAAGCCGCACCATCGCCGGCCCCGAGGCCTTGCGCCAGCGCATGCTGGAAGTCACCAGCACCGCGCAAATGTGGCCGAGCAAGGAATTCTTCCTGGCCAAGCGCGCCGAACTCAAGGCCCGCCACCACAAGTACAACGACACGGAGTACAACCTCGAACCCAACGTCAAGGGTTCGCCAGGCGGCCTGCGTGACATCCAGACGGTCCTTTGGGTGGCCCGCCGCCAGTACGGGACGCTCAACCTGCATGCACTGGCCGGCGAAGGCTTCTTGCTGGAAAGCGAGAATGAACTGCTGGCTTCGTCCCAGGACTTCCTCTGGAAAGTCCGTTATGCCCTGCACATGCTGGCCGGACGCGCCGAAGACCGCCTGCTGTTCGACCACCAGCGCAGCATCGCCACGCTGCTGGGCTACAGCGATGAAAACCCCAAGCGGGCGATCGAACAGTTCATGCAGCAGTACTACCGGGTGGTGATGAGCATCAGCCAGCTGTGCGACCTGATCATCCAGCACTTCGAAGAAGTTATCCTCGCCGACGAGGAGAGTGGCAGCACCCAGCCGCTGAACGCGCGGTTCCGCCTGCATGACGGCTATATAGAGGCCGCCAACCCGAACGTGTTCAAGCGCACGCCGTTCGCCATGCTGGAAATTTTCGTACTGATGGCCCAACACCCCGAGATCAAGGGGGTGCGTGCCGATACCGTGCGCTTGCTGCGCGAACACCGCCACCTGATCGATGACACGTTCCGCACCGATATCCGCAATACCAGCCTGTTCATCGAGCTGTTCAAGTGCGAAATCGGCATCCACCGCAACCTGCGCCGGATGAACCGCTACGGCATTCTTGGCCGCTACCTGCCAGAGTTCGGCCTGATCGTCGGGCAGATGCAGCATGACCTGTTCCACATCTATACGGTCGACGCGCACACCCTCAACCTCATCAAGCACCTGCGCAAGCTGCAATACACGCCGGTGTCCGAGAAATTCCCGCTGGCCAGCAAGCTCATGGGGCGCCTGCCCAAACCCGAGTTGATCTACCTGGCCGGCCTGTACCACGACATCGGCAAGGGTCGCCAGGGCGACCACTCGGAAATCGGTGCGGTGGACGCGCAGAAGTTCTGCGAACGGCACCAGTTGCCGGCCTGGGACAGCCGCCTGATCGTCTGGCTGGTGCAGAACCACCTGGTGATGTCGACTACCGCCCAGCGCAAGGACTTGTCCGACCCACAGGTGATCAACGACTTTGCCCTGCACGTGGGCGACGAGACGCGCCTTGACTACCTGTACGTGCTGACCGTGGCCGACATCAACGCCACCAACCCGAGCCTGTGGAACTCGTGGCGGGCCAGCCTGCTGCGCCAGCTGTACACCGAGACCAAGCGCGCCCTGCGCCGCGGCCTGGAAAACCCGCTGGACCGCGAAGAGCAGATTCGCCAGACCCAGTCGTCAGCGCTGGATATCCTGGTGCGCGAGGGCACCGACCCGGACGACGTCGAGCAGCTATGGGCGCAACTGGGCGATGACTATTTCCTCAAGCACACAGCCGCCGACGTGGCCTGGCACACGGATGCGATCCTGCAGCAACCGGCCGACGGCGGGCCGCTGGTGCTGATCAAGGAAACCACCCAGCGCGAGTTCGAAGGCGGCACGCAGATCTTCATCTATGCCCCCGACCAGCACGATTTCTTCGCCGTGACGGTGGCGGCCATGTCACAGTTGAACCTGAACATCCACGACGCACGGATCATCACGTCGAGCAGCCAGTTCACCCTCGACACCTACATTGTGCTGGACAACGACGGTGGCTCGATCGGCGACAACCCGCAGAGGGTCAAGCAAATTCGCGACGGCCTGACCGAAGCGCTGCGCAACCCCGAGGACTACCCGACCATCATCCAGCGCCGGGTGCCGCGGCAGCTCAAGCACTTCGACTTCCCGCCGCAAGTGACCATCCTCAACGATGCCCAGCGACCGGTGACCATCCTCGAAATCACCGCGCCAGACCGCCCGGGCCTGCTGGCCCGACTGGGGCGGATCTTCCTGGAGTTCGACCTGTCGCTGCAAAATGCCAAGATCGCCACCCTCGGCGAGCGGGTTGAAGACGTGTTCTTCATTACCGATGCCGACAACCAGCCGCTGTCAGACCCGCAACTGTGCAGCCGCCTGCAGGAAGCCATCGTGCAGCAACTGCAGGCCGGCCAAGGTAGCGACACCAGCCAGACCCGCGTGACCATTTAACGATTAGACGATTGACGAGACCTCGCGCCGATGAACCATGCCTTGACCCAGCTTCAGCCCTATCCGTTCGAAAAGCTTCGTGCCCTGCTGGGCAGCGTGAAGCCCGCGGCGGACAAACGCGCCATCGCCCTGTCGATCGGTGAGCCGAAGCACGAATCGCCGGCGTTCGTCGCCCAGGCCATGGCCGACAACCTCGACAAACTGGCGGTCTACCCCAGCACGATCGGTCTGCCAGCCCTGCGCCAGGCCATCGGCCAGTGGTGCGAACGACGCTTTGGTGTGCCAGCCGGCTGGCTGGACGCCGACCGCCACATCCTGCCGGTCAACGGCACCCGTGAAGCGCTGTTCGCCTTCACCCAGGCCGTGGTCAACCGCGCCGATGACGGCCTGGTGATCAGCCCCAACCCGTTCTACCAGATCTACGAAGGCGCAGCGCTGCTGGCCGGCGCCACCCCGCACTACCTGCCGTGCCTGGAGAACAACGGTTTCAACCCGGACTTCGACGCCGTACCGGCCGAAGTGTGGAAGCGTTGCCAGATCCTGTTCCTGTGCTCGCCGGGCAACCCTACGGGTGCGCTGGTGCCGATGAACACCCTGAAGAAGCTGATTGCCCTGGCTGACGAGCACAACTTCGTGATCGCCGCCGACGAGTGCTACAGCGAGCTGTACTTCGACGAAGACGCGCCACCGCCAGGCCTGCTGACGGCATGCGCCGAGCTAGGCCGTAGCGATTTTGCGCGCTGCGTGGTGTTCCACAGCCTGTCCAAGCGCTCCAACCTGCCGGGGCTGCGCTCGGGCTTCGTCGCCGGCGATGCCCGGATCATCAAGCCGTTTCTGCTGTACCGCACCTACCACGGCTGCGCGATGCCGGTACAAACCCAACTGGCCAGCATCGCCGCCTGGCAGGACGAGGCGCATGTGCGCGACAACCGCGACCAATACCGGGCCAAGTACGATGCCGTGCTGGATATTCTGCAGCCGGTACTGGACGTGCAACGCCCGGACGGCAGTTTCTACCTGTGGGCCAAGGTACCGGGCGACGATGCCGAGTTCACCCGTGACCTGTTCGAAGCCCAGCATGTGACCGTGGTACCGGGGTCGTACCTGTCGCGTGAAGTGGACGGGGTGAACCCGGGTGCCGGGCGCGTGCGCATGGCACTGGTTGCGCCACTGGCCGAATGCATCGAGGCGGCGGAGCGGATTCGCGCCTTCCTGCAAAACCGCTGATCA
>NZ_JBICII010000123.1:0-24440 GCF_043101865.1 Pseudomonas sp. zjy_15 | reverse complement strand
ACTCGCCTCGGGATCCGCGTAATTAGTGGCGGAAGTGGCGCATGCCAGTGAACACCATCGCGATGCCGGCCTCGTCGGCAGCAGCGATGACTTCAGCATCACGCATCGAACCACCCGGCTGGATCACGGCGCTGATACCCACTTTAGCTGCATTGTCGATGCCGTCACGGAACGGGAAGAATGCATCCGACGCCATGACCGCGCCCTGCACCTGCAGGCCAGCGTGCTCGGCCTTGATTGCAGCGATGCGGGCGGAGTTGACGCGGCTCATCTGGCCGGCGCCGACGCCGATGGTCTGGCGCTGCTTGGCGTAGACAATGGCGTTGGACTTGACGAACTTGGCCACTTTCCAGGCGAATACCAGGTCGTGGATCTCTTGCTCGGTCGGGGCACGTTTGGTGACGATCTTCAGGTCATCGGCGGTGATCATGCCGATATCGCGGCTTTGCACCAGCAGGCCACCGTTGACGCGCTTGAAGTCCCAACCGGCAGCGCGCTCGGCTGGCCACTCGCCGCACTCCAGCAGGCGCACGTTCTGTTTGGCAGCCACCACGTCGCGGGCGGCCTGGGAGATTTTCGGGGCGATGATCACTTCGACGAACTGGCGGTCGACAATGGCCTTGGCGGTTTCGCCGTCCAGTTCACGGTTGAATGCGATGATGCCGCCGAACGCCGATTCGGTGTCGGTAGCGTAGGCCAGGTCGTAGGCCTTGCGAATGCCGCCCTCGTCTTCCGGAACGACCGCCACGCCGCACGGGTTGGCGTGCTTGACGATGACGCAGGCCGGCTTGACGAAGCTCTTCACGCATTCCAGCGCGGCGTCAGTGTCGGCCACGTTGTTGAATGACAGTTCCTTGCCTTGCAGCTGGACAGCGGTGGAAATGCTGGCTTCGCCTTTCTTGGCTTCTACATAGAACGCCGCGCTCTGGTGCGGGTTTTCGCCATAGCGCATTTCCTGTGCCTTGACGAACTGGCTGTTGAAGGTGCGCGGGAATTCGCTGCGCGCCTCGGTGCTCAGGGTGTCCTTGGCCTGGTCGATGGTGCCCATGTAGTTGGCGATCATGCCGTCGTAGGCGGCAGTGTGCTCGAACGCCTTGAGCATCAGGTCGAAGCGCTGGGCATAGGTCAGGCCACCGGCCTTGAGGCCTTCGACGATGCCGGCGTAGTCGCTGGCGTTGACCACGATGGCCACGTCCTTGTGGTTCTTGGCTGCCGAACGGACCATGGTCGGGCCGCCGATGTCGATGTTCTCGATAGCGGTCGGCAGGTCGCAGCCAGGCTTGGAAATGGTGGCTTCGAACGGGTACAGGTTGACCGCAACCAGGTCGATCGGCTTGATGCCGTGCTCGTTCATGATGGCGTCGTCGGTACCGCGACGGCCGAGGATACCGCCGTGGATCTTCGGGTGCAGGGTCTTGACCCGGCCATCCATCATTTCGGCGAAGCCGGTGTAGTCAGCCACTTCCACCGCGTTTACGCCGTTGTCCTTGAGCAGCTTGTAGGTGCCGCCGGTGGACAGGATCTCGACACCGAGCTGCTGCAGCTCACGGGCGAATTCGAGGATACCGGTCTTGTCGGAGACGCTGATCAGGGCGCGGCGGACTGGCAGGCGGGTAGTCTGGTCGGTCATTTCGGATTCCAATAACGCGGTGGAGTCAGCAAAAAAGGCGCCTCTGTTCAGGGAGTCGCCTTTTCTGGATGGGATTCTGGCTTACAACAAGTCGTACTGCTTGAGCTTCTTGCGCAGGGTGCCTCGGTTCAGCCCGAGCATCTCGCTGGCCTTGGTCTGGTTGCCCTTCACGTAGTTCATCACGCTTTCGAGCAGGGGCGCCTCGACTTCGGAGAGCACCAGGTTGTACACGTCCGTCACGGTCGCGCCTTCCAGGTGGGCGAAGTAGTTGTGCAGCGCCTTCTCGACGCTGTCGCGAAGGGTCTGGCCCTCTTCGCTCGGCGTGTTGAGGTGCTGTTTCAGGTTGGCGTTGTCGCTCACGGGCGTTGTTCCACTCACAAATGTCTCGGTCATCATCGTCATGCGGCCACCCCTTGTCCGTCCTCTGTCTCAAGGCTCTGTCGACGTTCGCTGAAAAACGCGCGAACGTTGGCGCACTGCGCTTGTGTGTCTTCCAAAGCGTTGAACCGGGCGCGAAACTCCTTGCCGCCGGGTCGTGTTGCCAGGTACCAGCCAACGTGCTTGCGGGCGATACGTACGCCCATCACATCGCCATAGAAGGCATGCAGCGCGGCCAGATGCTCCAGCAGGATGCGTTCCACTTCTTCCAGTTGCGGCGCTGGCAGGTGTTCGCCAGTGCGCAGGTAATGCTCGATCTCGCGAAAGATCCATGGCCGCCCCTGGGCAGCCCGGCCGATCAACAGGCCATCGACCCCGGTGGTTTCCAGCACCGCCCGGGCCTTTTCTGGCGAGGTGATATCGCCGTTGGCAAAAACCGGGATTGACACCGCCTGCTTGATGGCAGCGATGGTGTCGTATTCGGCTTCGCCGGTATACAGGTCGGCACGTGTGCGGCCATGCACCGCCAGCGCCTGGATGCCGGCCTGTTCGGCGATCTTCGCCACGTTCAGGCCGTTCTTGTTCGCCCGGTCCCAGCCGGTGCGGATTTTCAGGGTCACCGGTACATCCACGGCGCTGACAACGGCGTGGAGGATCTCGCTGACCAAGGCTTCATCTCTCAATAAAGCAGAGCCTGCGGCTTTGTTGCAGACTTTTTTTGCCGGGCAGCCCATGTTGATATCGATGATCTGGGCACCCGCGTCGACGTTGGCCTTTGCCGCCGCTGCCATCATCTGCGCATCACCGCCGGCGATCTGCACCGAGCGTGGCTCGGGATCACCTTCATGGATGCGGCGCAGGCTCGACTTGCGGCTGTTCCACAGGCTCATGTCGCTGCTTACCATTTCCGACACCACCATACCGGCGCCCAGGCGCTGGCAAAGTGTGCGGAAAGGCTGATCCGTCACCCCAGCCATGGGCGCGAGGATCAGGTTGTTACGTAGTGTGTATTGGCCGATGCGTACCGCCGACATAGGTGATCCCTGTTGTGGGGCCGAATCTTGGAGTTCGAAAAAGGGTTGGCATGATACCCGCTCTCGATGACTGGATAAAGATGGATTTGGATAAAATCTGAACAGTTGCCGGCTTATGCCTTTGCGCTTCAAGCAGCAAGCGACACGCCAAAAGCGGCCACGTTTTGGGCCTCTTGTCTTGTGGCTTGCTGCTGGCCGCTTGTCGCTTATTCCGGCGAACGGAAGCTCAGGCTGTAATTCACGGCCTTCGGCCCCGGGTCGAGGATGTCTAAGGCAATGTGGATCGGCGTCTGGCTGGGCATTTCGCCACGCCCTGCCAGTTCGCCCGACAGGTACTCGCTGGGCTTGAAGCGACGGCTGGCGATCAG
This sequence comes from Pseudomonas sp. zjy_15, assembly GCF_043101865.1. Taxonomy (NCBI): domain Bacteria; kingdom Pseudomonadati; phylum Pseudomonadota; class Gammaproteobacteria; order Pseudomonadales; family Pseudomonadaceae; genus Pseudomonas; species Pseudomonas sp. zjy_15. Next base: position 21,030 of record NZ_JBICII010000123.1, on the reverse strand, counting down.
TTGGCCATTGAGGTCGGCGAAGCGCAGCTCCAGCAACGGGAACGGCTGGGCGAACGGCGCGCGGTTGTAGATGATCGCGTCGACAATCAGGGCGCCCTTGAAGTCAGGGTGGCTACGCACCACCAGATTGCTGCTCTTTATCCGTGCAATATCGACGCGGGTAGGTACCTGGCAACCGACCATCGGGCAGATCTGCTGGAAAATCGGCCGATACTGATCCTGGCGGGCCATCTCGTCGAAGTGGAACCACACGTACTGGAACGCCAGCAGGCCGGCAGCCAGCAGGGTCAGAAAGCCCCACAGCAGGCGCTTGCCCCAGTGGGGTGCGGGTTTTTCCCAGCCCAGCTGCAGCGGGTCGTCGACCACATCGACCAGCGGCTCCTTGCGCGAGGGGCGCTCAGGTTTGCCGGCAAGGCCTGGTTCCAGGCGCTCTCCGGGCAACGGCTCGACTGGCTCGTCATCATGCGCCGAGAGGCGCAGCGCCAAGGGCTCGTCGTCACGGGCACTCAGGCCCTTTTCCGGGGTTTCGTCATCGCTGATGCGCAGCGGTTCGCTGAGCGCGGGCTGGTCATCGCGTTCGGCTGCACGGTGCGCGGGCGGCTCGCCATCGATGTCCAGGTCAAGGTTGCTGCCCAGGGTCGGCTCGGTGCGCTCGCCGGGTGCAGGCTCCAGGTCCAGTTCCAAAGGCTCTGGCTCCAGCCGTACTGGACCAGGCTCTGCCGGTTCCTGCGGCGCGTAGGGCTCATCGGTAGCCGTGCCGAAAAGGTCTTCTGCGTGCTCGTCCGGGTGAAGTTCGTCGCGCCGTGCCTGCAACTGGTCACCTTGGCTGGCCGGGCGGGTCGGGGCCGGTTGGCCGCGACGCTCCAGGCGCTCCAGTTCCTTGTCGAGGTCAAGCTCGTCCAGCGCTTGGGCGGTAAGCGCCCAGTCCTGGTCAGGGGAGCTGCCGCGTACACTGATGGCAGGCTCTGGCGCCGGTTCGGCAGGCGCTGCAGGTGCCGACGCCGGTACCCCGGGGGCGCTGGTGGGCGCGGCGCGGTTCTGCTCCAGCAACTGCTTGGCGGCATTGAATACCTGCAGGCAATGCCCGCAGCGCACCACACCGCGGGCCACGCTCAACTGGTGGTGGGTGACGCGAAAGCTGGTCTGGCAATGCGGGCACTGGGTGACGAAACTGTCGGTCATGCGGCGATCCGGGAGCTGTGCAGAAATGTATTCTAGGCCCGCTTAGCGACGCCGACCACTGATGCGCACCCAGCCGTCGCGCACGACGATCGGGTCCAGTTCAAAATCGGCGGCGTAAGCGGCGGCCACTTCTTCACCTTGCTCGGCGAGGATACCCGACAGCGCCAGCAGGCCACCTGGGCGAACCAGGCCGGACAATTGTGGCGCCAGCGACACCAGTGGGCCGGCGAGGATGTTGGCAACCAGCACGTCGGCCTGCATCGCCGGCATGTGCTCGGGCAAGTACAGCGCCAGTTTCTCGTCGGCAATACCGTTGCGTTGGGCGTTGTCGCGCGAAGCCTCGATGGCCTGCACGTCGATGTCGGTACCTACCGCTTCGCGGGCGCCCAGCAGCAATGCAGCGATAGCCAGGATGCCCGAACCGCAGCCAAAGTCCAGCACCTGGGTGCCTTCAAGCTGCTGGCCGTCGAGCCATTCCAGGCACAGGGCCGTGGTGGGGTGGGTGCCGGTGCCAAAGGCCAGGCCCGGGTCGAGCAGCAGGTTCACGGCGTCCTTTTCCGGAGCATCGTGCCAGCTGGGCACGATCCACAGGCGGCGACCGAAGCGCATCGGCTGGAAGTTGTCCATCCAGCTGCGTTCCCAGTCCTGGTCCTCGATCAGCTCGGCCTGGTGTTCGGGCAGCTCGGCGCCGGTCAGCAGGCGTAAATGGGCGAACACCTGTTCAGGGTCGGCATCGGCTTCGAACAGCGCCAGCAGGTGGGTGTGCGACCACAGCGGGGTGGTGTTGAGGTCTGGCTCGAAGATCGGTTGATCTTCGGCATCCATGAACGTGACCGAGACGGCGCCTACTTCAAGTAGCGCGTCTTCATAGGTTTCGGCTTGTTCCGGGCTGATGGCCAGGCGTACTTGCAGCCAGGGCATGGCGGGCACCTTTGATAAATCGACAGGGGCAGCCCTAGGCTGCGCGAAGGCTGGCAGTTTACGCGAGTGCGGGGGATTTGTGGATCGGGGGCTGCATAGCAGCCCCCGGGGCATGTATCAGACAAAACAGAGCGACAGCGACTCGGCTATATAAGCAGGCTTCTCTTCACCTTCGATCTCCAGCGTGGCAATCGCCTTGAGTAGCCACTGCCCCGGTTTTTTCTCCACCACCTCGGCCAGCGTTACCTTCAGCCGAACGCGGCTGTCGACCTTGACCGGCTGAATGAAGCGCACGCTGTCCAGCCCGTAGTTCACCACCATCTTCAGCCCTTGCGGCAGGACGAGGATGTCCTCGATCAGCTTGGGGATCAGCGACAAGGTCAGGAAACCATGGGCGATCGTGCTGCCAAACGGGGTTTTTGCTGCCTTCTCAGGGTCGACATGGATGAACTGGAAGTCGCCGGTCGCCTCGGCGAACAGGTTGATGCGCTGCTGGTCGATCTTCACCCACTCAGAGTGGCCCAGCTCCTTGCCAGCGTACTGCGAAAGCTCTGTAACCGGTACATGGGGCATCGCGGACTCTCCGGGTTGTCAGTTGGTACGAAAGTACAAGATCAGCACGGCGAACCGTTTCAGTCAAGTTGCCCGCTTTTCGGCGAATATCGGTCTGAAGCTGTGCGTGCTTATAATGGCGGCCATGCCGGAGGGAGATGCTTATGCTGTTGCGTGGTTTGACCTGGCTGGTACTGTTCCAGCTGCTGGGGACGGCGATCAATCACCTGTTCGTGCCGTTTTTGCCCGGGCCGATCATAGGCCTGTTGTTGTTGCTGCTCTTCCTCATGGCCCGCGGTGAGGTCGGCAAGCCGCTGAACGAGGCCGCCAGCAGCTTGCTGCGCTATCTCCCGCTGCTGCTGGTGCCGCCGGCAGTTGGGGTGATGGTGTATGCCAAGGACATTGCCGCCGACTTCTGGGCGATTGTCGGGGCCTTGCTGATCTCCTGCCTGGTGACCCTCGTGTTCGTCGGTGTGCTGATGCAGAAGCTCATCCAGCGCCAGGGCAAGCGTGAGGAACAGCCATGATGTTCGACTGGCAGGGCGCGCTCGATGCGGTCATACATCACCCATTGTTCGGTATCGGCATTACGCTGGGAGCCTATCAGGTAGTGCTGGCAGCCTACGAGAGAACCCGCTGGATCTTCCTGCAACCGGTACTGGTGTCGATGCTGCTGGTGATCGGCGTGTTGCTGCTGAGCGGTATCGATTACAGCGAGTACCGCAAAAGCACCGAAATCATGAACATTCTGCTGGGGCCCGCCACTGTGGCCCTGGCCGTGCCGCTCTATCTCAACCTGCGGCGTATCCGCCAGCTGTTCTGGCCTACATTTACTACGCTAGTAGTCGGAGGCCTGTTCGCCACGCTCTTCTGCCTGGTGCTGGGCTGGTGGTTCGGTGCCGAGCACATGATCCTGATGACCATGGCGCCGAAGTCCGTCACCTCGCCGATCGCCATGCTGGTGGCCGAGCAGATTGGCGGCGTGGCGGCCCTGGCGGCAGTGTTCGTATTGATTACCGGGGTGATCGGGGCGATCTTCGGCCCGGCGTTGCTGAGCCGCTTCGGCGTGCACAGCCCTGAGGCGCGCGGCATGTCGCTGGGCGTGACCGCACACGCAGTGGGCACTTCGGTGGCCCTGCAGGAAAGTGACGAATGCGGCGCGTTTGCCGCGCTGGCGATGAGCCTGATGGGAGTGGCTACAGCGGTGTTCCTGCCGCTGGCGGTCAGCCTGGTGGCTTGAGGAATTGTGATGACGCTACCGCTGTTTCCGCTCAATACCGTGCTGTTTCCTGGCTGCTTTCTCGATTTGCAGATTTTCGAGGCGCGCTACCTGGACATGATCGGGCGCTGCATGAAGCAGGGCGAAGGGTTTGGTGTGGTATGCATCCTTGACGGCGAACAAGTCGGCAAGGCGCCGCCGGTGGTCGCCTCGATCGGCTGTGAAGCGGTGATCCGCGACTTCGTGCAGCAGGATAACGGCTTGCTGGGTATTCGCGTCGAGGGCGTGCGGCGCTTCAATCTGGAAAGCTCCGAGGTGCAGAAGGACCAGTTGCTGGTGGGGCAGGTGCAATGGCTGCCGGAGCAGGCAGACAGCCCGTTGCTCGAGGCCGATGACGACCTGCTGGCGCTGCTGGTGGCCCTGGGTGAGCATCCCATGGTCGAAGCGCTGGGCATGCCGCGCCCGGTGGACGGGCGTCAGGCGCTGGCCAATCAGCTGGCGTACCTGTTGCCGTTCATGGAAGAGGACAAGCTGGACCTGCTGACTCTCGATTCGCCGCAGCAGCGGCTGGGGGAAATCCAGAAACTGCTGGAACGGATTCAGGGTGAGTTGTTCGCCTGAGGGTTCTGTATTGCCTGTGCCGGCCCCTTCGCGGGTAAACCCGCGCCTACGACAAGCGCGATCCCCGCGAATAGGCCGGCACAGGCGACATCAATATTGATACCTGGCCAACGCCTGAGGCAGCGCATGCATGGCAAAGAACGCCAGCAGCGCCACGCATGCCGGCAACACCAGCCACCACACCCGAAGCGGCAGGGCCGGCAGGGCCTGCTGGCGTTGCACCAATGTCAGGCTGAGTGCACACACGCAACAGGCCAGAAGGGCCCCGGCCAGGATGTCGGTTGGCCAGTGCGCCCCCAGGTACACCCGCGACAGGGCAATCGCCAGCGCCGGAATGCACCCCAGCATCACCCAGGTCAGACGCATCCGTGGTGGCTGCCCACGCCCTGCCAGCACGGCCATTACCAGAAAGAACGCGAACGATGCCGAGCTGTGCCCGCTGGGCATGCTGTAGCTGGTCAGTGGGTCGGTCAATACTTCCGGCCGTGCCCGGGCAAATAGCCATTTCAGGGTGCCGTTGGCGATCGCCGTACCCATCAGCGCACCAGCGGCGAAAAATGCATGTCGCCAGTGGCGGGCAAGCAGCAGCAGGCCGGTCAGCAGGCCGCCGAGGAAGAACTGGGTGCGGAAATCGCCTAGTCGTGTCACCAGTACCACGGTGCTGTCGATGGCCTGGCTGCGATGCTCCTGGACCAGTGTCATCACGCCTTGGTCGAACTCATGGAAGTAGGGCCAGCCAAGGAATACACCGGCCAGGGCGATAAAGCTGAGAGCGGCAACCAGCCGCGTGCCGTGGCGCTGGTCACGCAGGCTGGTATTCAGGCTCAGGCCGATCAGCACTGCGAGGGCGCCGGCAATGATCCCGGCGTCCAGCCAGAAGCCTTCCGGCAGGGGCAGGCGCATGGCGGCGCCGGTGGCCCAGCCGGGTAGCAGGTAGGCTACCGACCAGCCGGCACCCGCCAACAGGCTGACAGCGATGAAACGCGGCAGGGGCATGTCGAACATGCCGGCGACCATTGGCAGCATCGGCCGCAGCGGGCCGATGAAACGGCCTACCAGCAGGCTGGCGATGCCATAACGCTGGAAGTAGCTTTCGGCGCTGCCGATCCATTCTGGATGGTGGCGGAGCAGCGGCAGGCGGCGGATGTTCTGGTGAAAGTACTTGCCCACTGCGTAAGACAGGGCGTCGCCCAGCAGGCCGCCGAGAAAGCCGAGGAGCAGCGTTTCGCCCAGGCTGAACGCGCCGTTGCCGGCCAGTACCGCAACGGCGAACAGCAGTATGGTGCCCGGCACGATAATGCCGGCGATGGCCAGGCATTCGATGCAGGCCACCAGGAAAATCGCCAGGCCAAGCCACTGCGGGTTGGCGCTGAGCCAGCCGGTCAGGCTGTCGAGCCATTGGCCCATGTTCAGCTTCCTTGTTCGAGAATGAAGAAATCACGGCCTTCGACTTGGCCGCGGCGTAACGGGTTCCGCGTGCAGAAACGGGCGTAATCGGCGTCGACGAAGCGGTACGGCAGGTGCTCGTCGCGCCCGTGCGGGATGCCCAGGCGAGCGGCCTGGACCACTCGGGGCACGGCGTTGCCGCAGTCCTCGACGTACAGGCGTTCGGCGTCAAAACGCTGGGCGTCCCAGTGCGGCACTTTCAGGCCCAGGGCCCGGCATAGCAGGGTCTGGCCGGCGCACAGGCGTTCTTCCGGGCGTAGGTTGCCGCTCGCATCGGGGTTGTTCAGTTGCATCTGCGCCAGGCTGTCGGGCCCCGAGAGGGTGTCCTGCCAAGGATAGGCAGACTTGATCAGCACGGCGTTGCCCGGCCCTTGGGCGCTGAAGTTCAGCGAGTCGCCGCCGCGGGCGTAGTACATGTAGATGTGCCCACCATCCAGGAACAGCGCCTTGCGTTTTTCGGTGTAGCCGAGCGAGGCGTGGCTACCTTTGTCGGCAAGGTAGTAGGCCTCGGTCTCGATGATGCGCGCGGCCAGCCACAGGTCGCCGTGGCGGTGGCGGATGACCTTGCCCAGCAGGGCCTTGGCCAGGGTCTGGGCGTCGCGGTCGAAAAAGCTGTCGGGCAGGGCTGGCATGCGGGCAGTTCGTGGCTGGAGGGGCAGGGATGATAGCAATGAATGGCTTAATCGAGGCTGAATTGGATGGTGATGTTGGCAGTGCCGGCCCTTTCGCAGGCATGCCCGCTCCCACTGGTGGTGCATAGGTCCAGGCCTTGTGAAATCCCTGTGGGAGCGGGCGCGCCCGCGAAAGGGCCGCAACAGGAGGTGCCAATCTCGATAACCCCGGTTACATCTTTCCTGCGCATTGCCCCATCCATTTTCTACCATCCGCCACCCGCCGCTGGGCGTACACCTGCGCGGCAGTTATAATCAGCCGATTTCCCCTTCGCCAAGACACCGAACCCATGACTGAGTCCGTTCTTGACTATATGACCCGCTTGGGTCGCGCTGCCCGTGAGGCTTCCCGGGTGATTGGCCGTGCCAGCACCGCGCAGAAGAACCGCGCCCTGCAAGCCGCCGCCGACGCGCTGGACGCTGCCCGTGCCGAACTCACTGCTGCCAACGAGCTGGACCTGGCCGCCGGCCGCGCCAGTGGTCTGGAGCCCGCACTGCTCGACCGCCTGGCGCTGACCCCTGCGCGCATCGACGGCATGATCACCGGCTTGCGCCAGGTGGCCAGCCTGCCGGACCCGGTCGGTGCCATCCGCGACATGAGCTACCGCCCATCGGGCATTCAGGTAGGCAAGATGCGTACCCCGCTGGGGGTGATCGGGATCATCTATGAATCGCGCCCGAACGTGACCATCGATGCTGCCAGCCTGTGCCTCAAGTCGGGTAACGCAACCATCCTGCGTGGCGGTTCCGAAGCCATCCATTCCAACCGCGCCATTGCCACCTGCATTCAGCGTGGCCTGGCCGAAGCCGGCCTGCCGGCGGCGGTGGTGCAGGTGGTCGAAACCACCGACCGCGAAGCCGTGGGCGCGCTGATCAGCATGCCGGAATTCGTCGATGTCATCGTGCCGCGCGGTGGCCGTGGCCTGATCGAACGCATCAGCCGCGATGCCCGCGTACCGGTGATCAAGCACCTGGACGGTATCTGCCACATCTATGTCAGCCAGCATGCCGACCTGGACAAGGCCTGGAATGTGGCCTTCAACGCCAAGACCTACCGCTACGGCATTTGCGGGGCCATGGAAACGCTGCTGGTCGACCAACAAGTGGCTGAGCGCTTCCTGCCAGAAATGGCCCGCCGCTTCGTGGAGAAGGGCGTGGAGCTGCGCGGTTGCGAGCGTACCCAGGCTATCATCAGCGCCAAACCGGCCACCGAAGCCGACTGGCACACGGAATACCTCGATGCGATCCTGTCGATTCGCGTGGTCGACGGCCTGAACCAGGCCATCGAGCACATCAACCACTACGGCTCGCACCACACCGACTCGATCATCAGCGAACACCAGGGTGAAGCCCGTCAGTTCATGGCTGAGGTCGATTCGGCGTCGGTCATGCTCAACACCCCGACCTGCTTTGCCGATGGTTTCGAGTACGGCCTGGGTGCGGAAATCGGTATTTCCACCGACAAGCTACATGCCCGCGGCCCTGTCGGCCTGGAAGGCCTGACCTGCGAGAAGTATGTGGTGATCGGCGATGGCCAGTTGCGCGGCCAGGGGGCCTGCTGAGTTGAGCAAGGCCCAGGCAGTCCGACGCATCGGCATTCTAGGTGGTACCTTCGACCCCGTGCATATAGGCCACCTGCGCAGCGCGCTGGAAGTGGCCGAGTTCATGGGGCTGGATGAGCTACGCCTGTTGCCCAATGCCCGGCCGCCGCACCGCGACACGCCACAGGTGGCCGCGCAGGATCGCCTGGCCATGGTCCGTGAAGCGGTGCAGGGCGTCGTTTGCCTGAGCGTCGATGCCCGCGAGCTGGAACGTGACAAGCCGTCGTACACCATCGATACGCTGGAATCGATCCGCGCCGAACTGTCCGGCGACGACCAGCTGTTCCTGGTGCTGGGTTGGGATGCCTTCTGTGGCCTGCCCGCCTGGCATCGCTGGGAAGAATTGCTGCAACACTGTCACATCCTGGTACTGCAACGTCCGGATGCCGACGTAGAACCCCCTGACGAGTTGCGCAACCTGTTGGCTGCGCGCTCGGAGAGCGATCCCACCGCCATGTCCGGCCCGGCGGGAAATATTTCGTTCGTCTGGCAGACGCCGCTTGCGGTGTCGGCTACACAGATCCGACAGCTGCTGGCCAGCGGCAAATCGGTGAGGTTCCTGGTGCCGGACGCCGTACTGGCCTATATCGAGGCGCACGAACTGTATCGTGCGCCCAACTGACGGTGCCTCTGGCGCCTCATCCAACGAGTTGAACGAGTTTTATATGACCAAGCAGAAAATTTACGGCGAAGAACTGGTCGCAGTGACCAAGGCCGCGCTGGAAGACGTCAAGGCCCAGGACATCCAGGTCATCGACGTGCGCGAGAAGCACAGCCTGACCGACTACATGATCATTGCCACCGGTACCTCCAACCGCCAGATCAACGCGATGGCCGAAAAGGTCCGTGAAGCGGTCAAGGCCAAGGGCGCCCAGCCACTGGGTGAAGAAGGCAAGGGCGATAGCGACTGGGTGCTGCTGGACCTGAACGACGTCATCGTGCATATGATGACCGCCGCTGCCCGCCAGTTCTATGACCTTGAGCGTCTGTGGCAGGGGGCCGAGCAAAGCCGTGCCGCCGATGGCAAGCACCACAGCCCGGACCATGCCCACGAGTACTCCGACAAGCTCAAAGACCGCGAATAAGGAAAGCGCTGTGCGTCTGCGCCTGATTGCAGTCGGCTCGCGTATGCCAAAGTGGGTCGAGGAAGGCTGGCATGAATATGCCAAGCGCCTGCCCGCTGAGCTGTCGCTGGAGCTGGTGGAAATCCCGCTGAACACCCGTGGCAAGAATGCGGACGTCGCTCGCCTGATCCGTCAGGAGGGCGAAGCCATGCTGAGCAAGGTGCAACCTGGGGAACGCATTGTCACCCTCGAGGTCCATGGCAAGCCCTGGAGTACCGAGCAGTTGGCCACCGAGCTGGACCGCTGGCGCCTGGATGCGCGCACGGTGAATTTGATGGTGGGGGGGCCGGAGGGCCTGGCGCCTGAGGTTTGCGCACGCGCCGAGCAACGTTGGTCGCTGTCGCCGCTGACTTTGCCGCACCCGTTGGTAAGGATACTCATCGGCGAGCAGATCTATCGCGCCTGGACCGTGTTGTCCGGGCACCCTTACCACAAATGAGCCTGTAAGCAGTCCGATGTCGCAGCCGATCCGTCTCAAGGACCACGAGAAAGACGCCCGCCTGGTGCGCAAGCGCGTCGTGGTCGGCGCAGTGGCGATCATGCTGCTTGTTTGCGTGTTGATCGCGCGGCTGTACTACCTGCAGATCATCCAGTACGACTACCACTCCACGCTGTCGGAGAACAACCGGGTGCATGTGCAGCCGATCCCGCCGACGCGCGGGCTGATCTTCGACCGCAACGGGGTGATCGTTGCCGACAACCGGCCCAGCTTCAGCCTGTCGATGACCCGCGAACGTGCAGGTAACTGGCAGGAAGTGCTGGATACGATCGTCGAAGTGCTGGATCTCACCGCTGACGACCGCGCCCTGTTCGAAAAGCGCATGCGCCAAGGCCGCCGGCCATTCGAGCCGGTGCCGATCCTGTTCGAGCTCAATGAAGAGCAGATCGCCCGTGTGGCGGTAAACCAGTTCCGCCTGCCAGGTGTGGAAGTGGTGGCCCAGTTGGTGCGGCATTACCCGCAGGGTGCGCATTTCGCCCACTCGGTGGGTTACGTAGGGCGGATCAACGAGAAAGAGCTGAAAACGCTCGACCCGGTGAACTACAGCGGTACCCACCATATTGGCAAGACCGGCATCGAGCGCTTCTACGAGGATGCCCTGCACGGCCAGGTGGGTTACGAGGAAGTCGAGACCAACGCCCGTGGCCGCGTGCTGCGGGTGCTCAAACGCACCGACCCGAAGCCGGGCAAAGACATTGTGCTGAGCCTGGACATCAAGCTGCAGGAGGCCGCCGAAGCCGCCCTGGGAGGCCGGCGTGGTGCAGTGGTTGCGCTCGATCCGCGAACCGGCGAAGTCCTGGCGATGGTGAGTCAGCCTAGCTTCGACCCCAACCTGTTCGTCACCGGCATCAGCTTCAAGGCCTATGGTGAATTGCGCGACTCGATCGATCGGCCGCTATTCAACCGCGTGCTGCGTGGCCTGTACCCGCCGGGTTCGACCATCAAGCCGGCGGTGGCTATTGCCGGACTGGACAGTGGCGTTGTCAATGCCAGCAGCAGGGTGTTTGACCCAGGCTACTACCAGCTGCCCAACTACGACCATAAATACCGTAACTGGAACCGCTCCGGTGATGGCTGGGTGGATCTGGATACCGCCATCATGCGCTCGAACGACACCTACTTCTATGACCTTGCGCACAAGATGGGTATCGATCGGTTGTCCATCTACATGAACAAGTTCGGTATCGGCCAGCGGGTTTCCCTCGACATGTTCGAGGAGTCTGCCGGGTTGATGCCGTCGCGCGAATGGAAGCGAGCCACCCGTCGCCAGGCCTGGTTCCCCGGCGAAACCCTGATTCTCGGCATCGGCCAGGGCTACATGCAGGCAACGCCGCTGCAACTGGCCCAGGCCACTGCACTGATCGCCAACAAAGGCGTGTGGAACCGCCCGCACCTGGCCAAGACCATCGAAGGCCAGCCGCCGGTGGACAACAACCCGATGGAAAACATCGTGCTGCGTGACAAGTCCGATTGGGCCAAGGTCACCCATGGCATGGAGCAGGTGATGCACAACGCCCGCGGTACCGCGCGCAAAGCAGCTGCCGGTGCCCAGTACCGTATTGCAGGCAAGAGCGGTACCGCTCAGGTGGTGGCGATCAAGCAGGGCGAGAGGTACGACCGCAACAAACTTCAGGAGCGCCACCGCGACCATGCCCTGTTCGTCGCTTTTGCCCCAGCCGAAGCCCCGAAAATCGTGGTCTCGGTGATGGTCGAGAACGGTGAGTCCGGCTCGGGTGTCGCCGCACCGGTGGTACGCCAGATCATGGACGCCTGGTTGCTCGACGAAAATGGCCAGCTCAAACCCGAGTTCGCGCCAGCCACCGTTACCCAGGAATCGGCCCTGTGATGAACAATTTCGATCGCATGCTCTCCAGCGAGGATGTGATGCGTCGGCGTGCCAGCTTTCTGCAGCGCATCCATATCGACGGCCCCTTGCTGATCATTCTGCTGACCCTTGCAGCCGGCAGCCTGTTCGTACTGTATTCGGCCAGTGGCAAGAACTGGGACCTGCTGCTCAAGCAAGCCACCTCGTTTGGCATCGGTCTGGTGTCGATGTTCGTCATCGCCCAGCTGGAGCCGCGCTTCATGGCGCGCTGGGTGCCGCTGGCCTACCTGACCGGAGTGCTGCTGCTGGTGGTGGTGGACGTGATGGGCCACAACGCCATGGGTGCCACGCGCTGGATCAACATCCCAGGGGTGATCCGCTTCCAGCCCTCGGAATTCATGAAGATCATCATGCCGGCGACCATCGCCTGGTACCTGTCCAAGCGCACCTTGCCGCCCCATTTGAAGCACGTGGCGATCAGCCTGGTGCTGATCGGTGTGCCGTTCATGCTGATCGTGCGTCAGCCCGACCTGGGGACCGCGCTGCTGATCCTGGCCTCCGGTGCGTTCGTGCTGTTCATGGGCGGCTTGCGCTGGCGCTGGATTCTCAGCGTGCTGGCGGCAGCAGTGCCAGTCGCAGTGGCAATGTGGTTCTTCGTCATGCACGACTACCAGAAGCAGCGGGTATTGACCTTCCTCGACCCTGAAAGCGACCCGTTGGGCACCGGTTGGAACATCATCCAGTCCAAGGCGGCGATCGGCTCGGGCGGGGTGTTTGGCAAAGGCTGGCTGCTTGGCACACAGTCGCACCTGGACTTTCTGCCGGAAAGCCACACCGACTTCATCATCGCCGTGCTCGGCGAGGAGTTCGGCCTGGTCGGCATCTGCCTGCTGCTGATTGTCTACCTGCTGCTGATCGGCCGTGGCCTGGTGATCACGGCCCAGGCGCAGACCCTGTTTGGCAAGCTGCTTGCGGGCAGCCTGACCATGACCTTTTTTGTATACGTATTCGTCAATATCGGAATGGTAAGTGGCCTTCTGCCCGTGGTGGGCGTGCCGCTACCGTTCATCAGCTATGGCGGAACATCGTTGGTGACGCTGCTGTCAGCGTTTGGCGTTTTGATGTCGATCCATACGCACCGCAAATGGATCGCGCAGGTTTGAATAAGGTGAACAATTTCATGCAAGCAGTGCGTAACTGGGCTGCCCGTTGTGCGCCTTGGATCGGAGCGATGGGCCTGTTCGGCGCTGTACAGCTGGCCCATGCCGGCGAATACGACGGCTCGCCCCAGGTAGCCGCGTTCGTTGGCGAACTGAGCCGCGACTATGGTTTTGCGCCTGAGCAACTGATGGGTGTGTTTCGTGAGGTGCAGCGCAAGCAGTCGATCCTCGACGCCATATCGCGCCCGGCCGAACGGGTCAAACCGTGGAAGGACTACCGGCCGATGTTCATCACCGATGCGCGTATCGCTCGCGGTGTGGACTTCTGGCGCCAGCACGAGGCCGTATTGACGCGGGCCGAGCAGGAGTACGGCGTACCTGCGCAGTACATTGTCGCGATCATTGGCGTGGAAACCTTTTTTGGCCGCAATACCGGCAACTACCGGGTGATCGACGCCCTGTCGACGCTGGGCTTCGACTATCCGCCACGGGCCGAATTCTTCCGCAAGGAGCTGCGTGAGTTCCTGCTGCTGGCCCGCGAGGAACAGCTCGACCCCTTGACGCTCAAGGGGTCATACGCCGGTGCCATGGGGCTGCCGCAGTTCATGCCAAGCAGCTTCCGCCACTACGCGGTGGACTTCGACGGGGACGGCCATATCAATATCTGGAACAACCCTGACGATGCCATCGGCAGCGTGGCCAGCTACTTCAAGCGCCACGGCTGGGTGGCCGGGCAGGGTGTGGTCAGTCGCGCCAGGGTGGCCGGCGAGCGCGTCGACGAAGGCCTGACGACCGGCATCGAGCCGGTGAAAACGGTTGGAGAGTTGCGTACGCTTGGCTGGTCGGTTCATGATTCCCTGCGCGATGATCTGCCGGTTACCGCCTTCCGTCTCGAAGGCCAGAACGGTCCCGAGTACTGGATGGGCCTGAAGAACTTCTACGCGATCACTCGCTACAACCGCAGCGTGATGTATGCCATGGCGGTACATCAGCTTGCGGAACAGCTGGTTCAAGTACGGGGCATCAAGTAATGCGCGCAATCATCTCTGCCAACTCTTTCAAGCTGCTCACCTGCCTCGCCGTCGGTGTGGCGCTGGCCAGCTGCTCTTCCAACCGCCCGGCCCCGCAAAGCAGTGGTAATGTCGTGCGCAGCCAGCCGGGCCTTGACATCAACCGGGCGCACAAGGACGGCGCACCGTGGTGGGACGTGGATGTGAACAAGATCCCCGATGCCACGCCGACCGTGCACACCGGTAACTACAAGGCCAACCCGTACACCGTGCTTGGCAAGACCTACTACCCGATACAGGACTCGCGCAACTACCGCGCCGAGGGTACGGCGTCATGGTACGGCACCAAATTCCACGGGCAGAACACTGCCAACGGTGAGCTGTACGACCTGTATGGCATGAGCGCAGCGCACAAGACCCTGCCACTGCCTGCCTATGTGCGGGTGACCAACCTGGCGAACGGCCGCAGCGTGATCCTTCGCGTGAACGACCGCGGCCCGTTCTACTCCGACCGTATCATCGACTTGTCCTATGCTGCGGCGAAAAAGCTCGGCTATGCCGAAATCGGCACTGCGCACGTGCGCGTCGAGGGTATCGATCCGAAACAGTGGTGGGCTCAGCGTGGCCAGACGCCGCCGATGGTGTTGAAGGAGCCGCAAGTGGCGCAAACCCAGGCAATACCGGCCAGCACCGGGCGTGTCGAGCAATGGAACCCGCCACCACAGCAACACGCAGCACCAGTGGTCCCGGTGCAGGTGGGTGGCAACAACGTGCCTGGCGGCAACGCTGGCAGTTTCTTGCAGGTAGGCGCTTTCGCCAACCCTGACGCTGCCGAGTTGCTGCGCGCCAAGCTCAGCACCATGGTCAGTGCACCCGTGTTCATCAGCTCGATCGTGCGTAACCAGCAGACCCTGCACCGCGTGCGCCTGGGGCCGATCGGCAGCCAGGGTGAGATCCGGCAAGCACAAGACAGCATTCGCTTGGCGAACTTGGGGCAGGCCAAGGTGGTCACAGCAGACTGACTGCGGTTTTGTCATGAATTGCCGGGCTCGGCCATGTACAATGACAGCTTTTGCCCGCAGCGACATAAAGCCGCACGTTCGCGGGCCAGGCCAACGGCCATAAAACTAGACTGACTGGCGCTGGGCACATGATCTTGCCCAGGGAACATCTCAGACCATTAGCGATTTTCGAGAGACGGATGAACATCACCAACCTTGCCAAACGACTTTGCCTGCCTGTACTGCTGCTGATCACGCCTGTCGCCTTCGCGGCCGAGCAGATGACGCCGGCGCCACCACAACTGGCAGCCAAGTCCTACGTACTCATGGACGCGTCCAGCGGCAACGTGCTGGTCGAGAACAACGGTGACGAGCGCCTGCCGCCAGCCAGCCTGACCAAGCTGATGACCGCCTACATCGCCACGCTGGACATCCGACGTGGCCAGATCGGTGAAAACGACCCGGTTACCGTCAGCGAAAACGCATGGCGTACCGGCGGTTCGCGCATGTTCATCAAGGTTGGCAGCCAGGTAACGGTCAGCGACCTGCTGCACGGCATCATCATCCAGTCCGGTAACGACGCCTCGGTCGCCTTGGCCGAGCATATCGCCGGCAGCGAAGACGCCTTCGCCGACATGATGAACAAGACGGCTGCCGACCTGGGCATGACCAACAGCCACTTCATGAACCCGACCGGCCTGCCTAACCCTGAGCACTACTCGTCGGCGCACGACATGGCGACCCTGGCCCGTGCGATCATCAGTGTCGATCCGGCCCACTACGCCATCTACTCGCAGAAAGAGTTCTTGTGGAACAACATCAAGCAGCCTAACCGCAACCTGCTGCTGTGGCGTGACAAGACCGTCGATGGCCTGAAAACCGGTCACACCGACGAAGCCGGCTACTGCATGGTGGCCTCTGCCGTACGTGACGGCCAGCGCCTGATCGCCGTGGTGTTCGGTACCAACAGCGAACAATCGCGTGCTGCCGAAACCCAGAAGCTGCTGACCTACGGTTTCCGCTTCTTCGAAACCCAGACCTTCTACCAGAAGGGCACCGAGCTGACCCAGGCACCGGTCTGGAAGGGTGCGACCAGCCAAGTCAAGGCTGGCCTGGCGGACGACCTGACCATGACCATGCCTAAAGGCCAATTGAAGCGCCTGCAGGCTTCGATGACCATGAACCCGCAGCTCACCGCACCGATCGCCAAAGGTGACGTGATCGGCAAAGTGGAAGTCAAACTGGACGAGAAAGTGGTTCACAGCGCCGACCTGATCGCCCTTGATGGCGTCGAGGAAGGTGGTTTCTTCCGCCGTATGTGGGATAGCATCCGTCTATTCTTCTACGGGTTGTTCAACTGATACGTGACCTGCATGCCCCCGCGCATACCGCGGGGGTGTTGTTGTTGCCACGGCTTACGAGGCCGTTTCCGCCATGAGCGAACCAGACGTCAAGTCGCACAAGATCGAATTCCCCTGCGACGATTACCCGATCAAGGTCATCGGTGACACCGTTGTCGGTTTCAAGGACACGGTCATCGAGATTCTCAGCAAGCACGCCAAAGTCGACCTTTCCACCCTGGCCGAACGCCAGAGCAAGGAAGGCAAGTACACCACCGTGCAATTGCACATCGTTGCCGAAAGCGAGAACCAGTTGCACGATATCAACAGCGCTCTGCGCGCTACTGGCATCGTGAAAATGGTGCTCTGATGTCCGCCTGCCTCGGTTTTCGCGAGCTTGGCCTGCAGCCCTATGAACCGGTGCTCGAGGCCATGCGTCGTTTTACCGAGCAGCGCAGCCCGGACAGCCAGGATGAAATCTGGCTGGTCGAGCACCCTGCGGTCTTCACTCAGGGGCAGGCCGGCAAGGCCGAACACCTGCTGGTGCCGGGCGACATCCCGGTGGTGCAGACCGACCGCGGCGGCCAGGTCACCTACCATGGCCCCGGCCAGCTGGTGGCCTACCTGCTGCTGGATGTGCGCCGGCTGGGCTTTGGCGTGCGTGAGCTGGTCAGCCGTATCGAGCAGGCCCTCATCGACCTGCTCGCCAGCTATGCTGTTCAGGCGTCTGCCAAGCCTGATGCCCCGGGTGTCTATGTCGACGGAGCGAAAATCGCCTCCCTCGGCCTGCGAATTCGCAACGGCCGTTCGTTTCACGGCCTTGCCCTGAACGTGGACATGGACCTTGCGCCATTCCGCCGAATCAACCCCTGCGGCTATGCGGGGCTGGCGATGACCCAGCTGCGCGACCTGGCAGGTCCGATCGAACTCGACGAGGTCAGGACAAGGCTGCGCGGACAGCTGGTCAAGCACCTCGACTACGCTGAGCAGACGACCCTCACGGGCGGAATCGACTGAATATGACAACTGTGCAAGAAGCCGTGCCGAACCTGATACCTACCCAGGATGCCACCCCGCGCCCAGCGCCGAAGAAGGTGGAAGCTGGGGTCAAGCTGCGTGGTGCCGACAAAGTCGCGCGCATCCCGGTGAAGATCATCCCTACCGATGAGCTGCCAAAGAAGCCCGACTGGATTCGCGTGCGTATCCCGGTGTCGCCCGAGGTAGACCGCATCAAGCAACTGCTGCGCAAGCACAAACTGCACAGCGTGTGCGAAGAGGCCTCCTGCCCGAACCTGGGCGAGTGCTTCTCGGGTGGTACCGCCACCTTCATGATCATGGGTGACATCTGCACCCGTCGTTGCCCGTTCTGCGACGTTGGCCACGGCCGACCGAAGCCGCTGGATCTGGACGAGCCGAAAAACCTGGCGGTTGCCATTGCCGACCTGCGCCTGAAGTATGTGGTGATCACCTCGGTGGACCGCGACGACCTGCGTGACGGTGGTGCCCAGCACTTTGCTGATTGCATCCGCGAAATCCGCGCGCTGTCGCCGGGCGTGCAGTTGGAGACCTTGGTGCCGGACTACCGCGGCCGTATGGACGTTGCCCTGGAAATCACCGCGCAAGAACCGCCGGATGTGTTCAACCACAACCTCGAGACCGTACCGCGCCTGTACAAGGCCGCGCGCCCGGGGTCGGACTATGACTGGTCGCTGGACCTGCTGCAGAAGTTCAAGCAGTTGGTGCCGCACGTACCGACCAAGTCGGGCCTGATGCTCGGCCTGGGTGAGACCGACGAGGAAGTGATCGAAGTGATGCACCGCATGCGCGAGCATGACATCGACATGCTTACCCTCGGCCAGTACCTGCAGCCGTCGCGCAGCCATTTGCCGGTGCAGCGTTTCGTTCACCCGGACACCTTTGCCTGGTTCGCCGAGGAGGGTTACAAGATGGGCTTCAAGAACGTTGCTTCTGGCCCGCTGGTGCGTTCTTCGTACCACGCCGACCAGCAGGCTCACGAAGCCAAGATCAAGCTCTGAGCTATGCTCTAGCCAAGAGCAGAGCCACAGATGCCGATGCGCGCCCAAGGGCGGCATCGGCATTTTTGTTTGTGTCCCATGCGCTGCAAGGAGCCGCGATGTATTGCGCCAAAACCTTCCAACCCACCCTGCCAGCCGCGTTGCCGGCCAACGCGTGCTTTGCCATTGTCGCCCCGGCGGGCGCGGCGCGGCTTGATGCGCACAACGTTAGCCAGTGGTTCGTCGACCGCGGCTACCGTTGCTGTATCTACCCGGGTGCCCTGCAGGCGCAGGGCTACCTGGCTGGGCCGGACCAGCAGCGCCTGCAGGACTTGCACGCAGCCTTTGCCGATCCGGCCATTGACGCCATTCTGTGCATGCGTGGGGGGTACGGCAGCATGCGCTTGCTTGATCAGCTCGACTTCGAACTGATCCGACGCAACCCCAAGCCGCTGATCGGCTACAGCGACATCACCGCGCTGCATACGGCGATCTACCGGCATGCCGGACTGGTGACCTTCCATGGGGGGATGCTCAATGCCGACCTGCTGGGCGCCAAGTTGCCACCTACCGAGTCGTCGTTGCTGGCGCAGCTGGGTGGGCTTGTGAAGGCAGGCGAGCAGGTCGCGCACCCGGAGGGCTTCGCTTTGGATAGCGTGCTGCCGGGGGTGGCCAGCGGGCCGCTGTTGGGTGGCAACCTGTCGATGCTGGGTGCGACCATGGGGACGCTTGCCGAGCTGGATACCCAAGGCTGCATCCTGTTCATCGAGGACGTCAACGAGCCGTTGTACCGGGTGGATCGGCTGCTGACCCAGTTACGCCTGGCAGGCAAGCTGGAGGGGATCAAAGGCGTGCTGGTGGGTGACTTTGCCGGGATTACCACAGCGGCGCTGACGCCGTTGCTGGAGGATACGTTTGCACCGCTGGGGGTGCCGGTGCTGGCGGGTTGGCGCAGCGGGCATTGTGACCCGAATGTATGCTTGCCGCTGGGGGCTCGGGTAAGGCTGGACAGTGTTCAGCAAACACTGGTGTTGGAGCAGGATCTGTTCAGGGCGTGAGATTGTCGGGGCCGCGCAGCGGCCCCGAAATGCTTACTGCTGCCGCAGGCTCTCAAGCAGCTTATGGGTCGGGTAGCCATCCGCTGGCCATCCCAGCCCTTGCTGGGCATTGCGGATCGCCTTGCGGGTATTGGCCCCGATAATGCCATCGGCTTTACCCGCATCATGCCCGCGGCTGTTCAACAAGTGCTGCAGCTCCATGCGCTCGCTGCGACTGAGCGGCAGGTCCTCTTTCGGCCAACTGCCGGCAATGAAGCCCCAGCCGCTGAAGCGATCCCCGAGCAGGCTCACTGCCAAGGCATAGGACGACGAGTTGTTGTACTTGAGGATGGCGCGGAAGTTGTCCAGCACCAGGAACGCCGGGCCGCGTGCACCGGCCGGCAGCAGCAGGGCGGCAGACAGTTGGTTGCTACCTGCTGGCAGGCGGGTACCTGCTGGCAGTTTTAAGCCCATCGCCAGCCATTCACTCACCGGTTTGCGCTGTGCGCCATCGGCCTGCCAGAAGTCGAAACCAGCCGGCACCTGTACCTCGAAGCCCCACGGTTGGCCGCGTTTCCAGCCCGAACTCTGCAGGTAGTGCGCTGTTGAGGCCAGGGCGTCTGGTGTGCTGTTCCAGATGTCGCGGCGGCCATCGCCGTCGAAGTCCACGGCATGGGTGTTGTAGGTGGTCGGGATGAACTGGGTCTGGCCCATGGCGCCGGCCCACGAGCCCCGCATGGCTTCAGGCTGGATGTCACCATGCTGGATGATCTGCAGCGCGGCAATCAGCTGGTCCTGGGCGAACTGTGGGCGGCGGCCCTCATAGGCCAAAGTGGCCAGCGAGCGGATCACCGACTTGCTGCCCTGGAACTGACCGAAGTTGCTTTCCATGCCCCACACCGCGACCAGCACCTGGCGGTCCACGCCATATTGTTGCTCGAGGCGAGTCAGCAGCTCAGCGTTCTGCACCAGCAGCTTCTTGCCGTTGCGCACACGCAGGGGCGACAGGGCGCCTTCGAGATATTCCCATACCGGGCGGGTGAACTCCGGCTGGCTGCGATCTGCCTTGATCACGTCCAGGTCAGGGGTGACACCGAGGAAGGCGCGGTCGAAGGTGCTCGGCGAAATGCCGGCTTGCAGGGCCTGCTCGCGGAAGCCCGCTTGCCATTGGGCGAAGGTTTGCAGAGGCTGGATTTCAGTGCTGACGTCGGGCGTTGCGCCGGGCACGGTCACCACTGGGTTGGGTTGGGCAGGGGCCAGCGGCAGCGCGTCGGCGGCGGTGGGCTTTTCCGCACAGGCCACGAGCAGGATGAAGCTGGAGGCCGCGATCAGCTGGCGGGTTTCCCAGCGGGGGATAATACGGAAGAGCATGCACAGATCCAGAGTTGCAGGTCAGGTGACGACCATATCATGCCTGCGCTTGCGATGCTTTCATGCAGCCAAAAAGTAGGAAGCCTCCCAATCTCTCGATTGGAAGGCTTCGCGGCGGTAGCTGCCTTTGCCCTTGTTCGGTTGTTCCTGGCGGCAGCGGAACAGTGGCTGGGCGATGATGGACTTGGCCTTGTTGGGGCCGTGCTTTTTCGGCTTTTTGCTCATGGCGGTCTCCCGGGGTTGGGTGGGTTTCGGGCGCACTGTAGGCCCCCCGAGAGGTGGGGGCCAATTGATTGTGTATATGATCGAGGCTCTGGTGCCTATGCAGGCGCGGGCCTGCGCCCAATCGCCAATGTGTGTCCGCCCCCGATCGGCGTAGGAGCGGGTTCACCCGCGAATACGGTAGCGGCGTCAACGGTGAACGGCGGGTGGAGA
>NZ_JBICII010000122.1:0-12986 GCF_043101865.1 Pseudomonas sp. zjy_15 | reverse complement strand
AACCCGCTCCTACGGCGGCCTGTGTTCAACCCCTGATGCGTGTGTAGGAGCGGGTTTACCCGCGAATACGGTGGCGGCAGCAACGGTGAACGGCGGGTGGAAATTGGCCAGCAGGGCCGGCCTCTTCGCGGGTGAACCCGCTCCTACGGGCGACCGTGCGGGCTTTGCCTTCAGGCTTGCGCAGCGGGCAGGCCCGCGAAGAGGCCGATGCAGGCAACACGCCAGTCAGGCTGATAAGCTGCACTCAATTTGCATCAGAGCGTTCGGGGTTAGCATGACAGTGGATCTGGCCAGCATTCTGCTGGGCTTGGTGGCAGGGGCAATACCCTGTCTGGTGTGGGTCATGCAGGTGCAGCGCCGCCAGGGCGCACGGCAAGGTGAGCAGGCCTTGCTCGAAGAGCGCCTCAACGCTGCCCAGCTGGCCCAGGCCGGTCTGCAGGCGCAACTGGACGCCAGCCGCGACGAGGTCAGCGACCTCAGTGAGGCCAACGCCGTCAAACAGGCCCAGTTGGCCGCTCAAGGCCGTGAGCTGGAGCTGCTGCAGATCGACCGCGACAATGCCCGTGACGCCGCCCACGCCTGGAGCCTTGAGCGCGCCAACCGCGAAGCCGAACTGCGCCGCCTGGAAGCGCAAACCGCGCGCCTGGACGCAGAACTGCGTGAACAGCAGGAAAGCCACCAGCAACGCCTGGAAGACCTGCAGGAGGCCCGTGACACCTTGCGCGCCCAGTTCGCCGACATGGCCACCAAAATCTTCGACGAACGCGAACAGCGCTTCGCCCAGACCAGTCAGCAACACCTGGGCCAGTTGCTCGACCCGCTCAAGGAGCGCATCCATGCCTTCGAAAAACGCGTGGAGGAAAGCTACCAACAAGAGGCCCGCGAGCGCTTCTCGCTGGGCAAGGAGCTGGAGCGCCTGCAACAGCTCAACCTGCGTCTGTCCGACGAAGCCACCAACCTTACCCAGGCCTTGAAGGGCCAGAAGACCCAGGGCAACTGGGGTGAGCTGATTCTCGAACGCGTGCTGGAACATGCCGGCCTGGAAAAGGGGCGCGAATACCAGACCCAGGTCAGCCTGAAAAGCGCCGACGGCGAGCGTTTCCAGCCGGATGTGCTGATCATGCTGCCCGGCAACAAGCAGGTGGTGGTGGACGCCAAGGTCAGCCTCACGGCGTACCAGCAGTTCGTTGCCGGCAACGACGAAGCTGCGCTCAAGCAGCATGTGCAGTCGCTGCGCAGCCACGTCAAAGGCCTGTCGAGCAAGGACTACAGCCGCCTCGAAGGCCTGCACAGCCTGGATTTCGTGTTGTTGTTCGTGCCCATCGAGGCGGCCTTTTCAGCGGCCCTGCAGGCCGAGCCGAACCTGTTCCAGGAGGCCTTCGACCGGCAGATCGTGATTGTCAGCCCTACCACGTTGCTGGCGACCCTGCGGGTCATCGACAGCCTGTGGAAGCAGGAACGTCAAGGGCAGAACGCCCGCGAAATTGCCGAGCGCGCCGGCTGGCTCTACGACAAGTTCGTGCTGTTCATCCAGGATCTGGATGAGCTGGGCAACCGCTTGCAGCAGGTGGACAAGGCTTATGCCGCAGCGCGCAACAAGCTGTGCGAAGGGCGTGGCAACCTGGTCAGCCGCAGCGAGCAGCTTAAGCTTCTGGGCGCCCGTGCCAGCAAGAGCTTGCCGGCAGACTTGCTGGAGCGGGCGCTGTCCGACGAGGCGCTGCCCGAGGTAGCGGTTACTGAGCCAGGCTCAGATGGCGATTGAGCAGGGCGCGCAAGGCCGCCGGCTTGACCGGCTTGGCCAGGTAGTCCAGGCCTGATGCGTGTACCCGTGCGATGGTTTCCTTGCTGCCGTCGGCGCTGATCACCACACCGGGTACCGGCTCACCCAGCCGTGCTCGAAGCCAGCCCATCAGCCCGGTGCCGGTCTCGCCGTCGTCCAGGTGGTAGTCCACCAATGCCAGGTGCGGGCGCATGCCCTTGGCCAGCAGGGCTTCGCATTCGGCCTGGTTGCGCGCGGTCCATACCTGGCAACCCCAGCGGCTCAGCAAGCTGTTCATGCCAATCAGGATGCTGTCTTCGTTGTCCACGCAAAGCACTTGCAGCCCGGCCAGAGGCTGGCCGCCCTGTTGTTCCACCGGGGCGCTTGATGCTGCGGCGGCCTGGCGGGCAATCGGTACGCTGACGCGGAACACCGTGCCCTTGCCCGGCCATGAGCGCACCTCCAGCGGGTGCCCCAGCACCCGGCACAGGCCGTCTGCGATCGCCAGGCCCAGGCCTAGCCCCTTCTCGGCACGGGTCTGGTGGCTGTCCAGGCGCTTGAACTCCTGAAAGATCACCTGCAGCTTGTCGTCAGCAATGCCCGGGCCACGGTCCCAGACCTCTAGCCACAAACGCTCGCCCTGCCGGCGCGCGCCCAGCAGGATCGGGCTCTTGCCGTAGCGCAGGGCATTGGTGAGGAAGTTCTGCAGCACCCGGCGTAGCAGTTTCATGTCGCTGTCCACCCGCAGGCGGCTGCCGCGCAGGCGGAACTCCAGGCCCTTCTCGGCCGCCAGCAGCTTGAACTCGGCGCCCAGGGTGTCGAACAGTTCGTTGAGGGCGAAGGGTTTGGCATCCGGGGTGATCTTGCCGTTTTCCAGGCGCGAGATGTCCAGCAGGTCGCTGATCAGCTCTTCAGCCGAGCGCAGCGAACTGTCCATGTGCTGTACCAGCTGCCGGGCCTCTTCGTTCATGCCCTCGGCCTGTTGCGACAATGCGGCAGAGAAAAGTCGTGCGGCGTTCAAAGGTTGCATCAGGTCATGGCTGACGGCGGCCAGGAAGCGGGTCTTGGAGTTGCTCACCGCTTCGGCCTGGCTCTTGGCTTCGGACAGCGCCTGGTTCAACTGCGAAAGCTCTTGGGTACGCTCTGCCACGCGTTGCTCAAGGCGTTCGTTGGCATCGCGCAGTGCCTGCTCGGCCTCGCGGAACGGGGTGATGTCGGTGAAGCTCATGACAAAGCCGCCGCCCGGCATCGGGTTGCCGATCAGCTCGATCACCCGGCCATTGGGGAACAGTCGCTCGGAGGAGTGCGCGCGGCCCTGGCGCATCCAGTGCAGCCGCCGCGCCACATGCACCTGTGCTTCGCCAGGGCCGCACAGGCCGCGCTCGGCGTTGTAGCGGATGATGTCGGCAATCGGTCGCCCAACGCTGATCAGTCCGTCCGGGTAGTTGAACAGTTCCAGGTAGCGGCGGTTCCAGGCCACCAGGTGCAAGTTCTGGTCGACCACGCTGATGCCTTGGTTGATGTTCTCGATGGCGCCTTGCAGCAGGGCGCGGTTGAACTGCAGCACCTCACTGGCTTCGTCAGCGATGCGCACCACGTCTTCCAGCTGCATGTCGCGGCCTTCGATGGCCGCCTTGACCACCGCGCGGGTCGACGAGGTACCGAGTACGCCGGCCAGCAGGCGCTCGGTGTGCTCGATCCAGTCGCCGTCGGCGTTCTGGTTAGGGTTGAAGCCCTTGCCCTGGCGGTAGGCAAAGCGGATGAAGCTCTGCCGTGCGCGCTCTTCACCGACAAAGCGCGAGGCCAGGGTCAGCAGGTCGTCGATCTGCACCGCCAGCAGCGGTTTGCTGCTGGGTCGCGCGCTGGTCTGCTGGCCAATGAACCGGCCGGCCTGCCAATGCTCGGAAACCCGTGTGCGCGACAATACCGAAACCCAGGCGAACAGGGTGAAGTTGCCCGCCAGTGACAGCACTACGCCTTGGGTCAGTGGACTGATCGGCAGGTTCAGCGGGTTGCCGTGCAGCCATGCCAGGCCAGGGAACAATTGCAACGACCAGCCCAGGCTGTGCGCGGCAATCGGCAGCACCAGGGTGTAGAACCACAGGAAAATGCCAGCGGCCAGGCCGGCGAACACGCCGCGACGGTTGGCCTGCTTCCAGTACAGCGCGCCGAGCATGGCCGGGGAGAGCTGGGTCACGGCGGCAAAGGCAATCTGGCCGATGGTCGCCAGGCTGGCGGTGGAACCCAGCAGGCGGTAGCTGACATAGGCCAGGAGCAAGATCACCACGATGGTTACCCGGCGTACCGAAAGCATCCAGTGGCGAAATGCTTCGAAAGGCCGCTCGGCGTTATTGCGGCGCAGCAGCCAGGGCAGCAGCATGTCGTTGGACACCATGGTCGACAGCGCCACGGCCTCGACGATCACCATGCCGGTGGCCGCCGAGGCGCCGCCGATGAACGCCAGCAGGGCAAGGCTCGGATGCGCCTCGGCCAGCGGCAGGCTGATGACGAACGAGTCGGAGATCACCGTGCCTGGCAGCAGCATCTGTCCGGCCAGGGCAATCGGCACCACGAACAGCGCGGCCAATGCCAGGTACATCGGGAATACCCAGCGCGCCAGGCGCAAGTCCTGCGGTTCGATGTTCTCCACCACGGTAACGTGGAACTGCCGGGGCAGGCAGATGATTGCCATCATTGCCACGGCGGTTTGCACCACCATGGACGGCCAATTGATGGTTTCTTTCCAATAGTCCTGCAAGTGGATCGACTGGCGGGCCTGGCTGAACAGGTCGTCGAAGCCGTCATACAGGTTGAAAACGATGAAGATGCCCACGGCAAGGAACGCCAGCAGCTTGATCAGCGATTCGAAGGCAATCGCCAGGACCATACCGCGGTGGTGCTCGGTCACATCCAGGCTGCGGGTGCCGAAGACGATGGCGAACAGCGCCAGTACCAGCGACACCACCAGCGCAGTGTCCTGCACGCGGGTGCCGGTGGCATCGGCGTTGGCGCCGATCAGCAGGTTCACGCCCAGTACGATGCCCTTGAGCTGCAAGGCGATGTATGGCAGCACGCCGACCAGGCAGATCAGCGCCACCACCACTGCCAGGGTCTGCGACTTGCCGTAGCGCGCGGCGATGAAGTCGGCGATCGAGGTGATGTTCTGCTGCTTGCTGATCAGCACCATCTTCTGCAGCACCCAAGGGGCGAAGATCAGCAGCAGTACCGGGCCCAGGTAGATTGGCAGGAACGCCCAAAGCTGTTCGGCGGCCTGGCCGACCGCGCCGAAGAAGGTCCAGCTGGTGCAGTATACGGCCAGCGACAGGCTGTACACCCAGGCACGCAGCTTTGGCGGCAATGGCGTGCTGCGGCGGTCGCCATAGAAGGCGATGGCGAACATGATGGCCATATAGGCCAGGGCGACCACGGCGATCAGCCCGCTGGACAACGACATGAAGACTCCGAAGCAAAAAGGTAACGCGGTCCCGATCAATCAGTCTGGCACGCAAGTGCCGCTTCGTCAGCGCAGACGATGGTTGTAGGAGCGGGTTCACCCGCGAATAGGCCGGAGCAGGCCACATCAACCCCTGCGGGTACCCAACCCGTAGAACACCCCTGCCAGTATCACCGACAACACCAGCAGGTAGAAGACCGCCCCCGGCCACAGGTGTACCAGTGCGAACCCCACCATCACCGGCCCCAGCGCTGCCCCCAGGTTGGACAGGTTTTGCGCGCCGTAATACACCCCGCGCAAGTGCTCCGGTGCGATCAGGTCGATAAACATGTACTCGGCCGGAATCACGATGATTTCGCCCAGCGTGAACACCAGCATCGCCAGGCACCAGGCCAGTACCGAGCCCGCCAGCGCAAAACCCAGCAAGCCGGCGATGAACAGGCCCATGCCGGCCAACAGCCACGGCATCAGGCGCTGGCGGCTGATACGCCGGCCAATCAGGTACTGCAAGGCAATGACCGTCACGGCGTTGGTGGTGACCAGATAGCCGATCAGCCGTGCGGCTTCGGCCGGGTTGCTGGTGACCACCAGGTACTGGGACAGGTAGGCGGTGAACTGGCCGAACACCACCGCGCTCAGCACCCCACCCACGGTAAAGCACACCAGCCGATGATCCCGCGCCAGCCCCAGCGCCACTTGGCCGAAGCCGGCCGCGGGTTTGTCCGGTACGCTGGCCTGCAGGCTGCGATCGCCAAGGCGCCAATAAGCCAGGCACATGGCCAGGCCAAGCGTGGCAGAAGCGATGAACGGCACATGATCGTTCAGTTCAAGCATGGCCACGCCCAGCAACGGGCCGGCGGCGTAGCCGACGTTGCTGAGGGTGTACTTGATGGCGAATACCTCCGCCCGCTCATCCACCGGCAGTAATGCGCAGAAGCCTGCCTTGGCGGCGATGTCGACCACTGCCAGGGCCAGGTTGATCAACACCAGACAAAAGAAGAACGGCAGCGCCGAACGGCTGGCGACCGCGCCGACGAAGGCCAGGGCGAACAGCAGGGTACTGGCGCTGACCAGCGTGTGGTTGCGCAAGGTGTCGACCAGATGGCCACCATACAGACTCAATAGTGAGGCGATGATCAGCGCGCCACCGATCAGCAGACCGATCTGGCTGATCGGCAGCTGGAAATTGTCGGCCAGGTAAACCACCAGGTAGGGCAGGGTGAGGGCGCGGGCGACGGTAAGCGTGAAGGTGGTGGTGAGCAGCAGGCGAACGGTGTGCGGGTAGCGTTTTATGGCGGCGAGCATTACCACGTCCTTGTTGTGGGGGTGCCGAGCACAAGCATAAGCCACATGCGGTCCCTTCGGCAGCACCGGCCACGTTCGAGTGAATGTGGGGAGTTCTCGGGCTGCTTCACAGCCCTTGCAATTTATGTCTCGAAGAGGAGTGGCCACCTGGCCCTGTCGTAGGGTTATCGCTCAAGTCATCGAGCGCGCGTGCTGGGGAAAAGGGGGAACATCTGTTCTGGGCTAGAGCGAGGCCCACTCTTCACGATACTGAACCAGAAAATCCACAAAAGCGCGCACCCTCTGCGGGACATGACGACCGTGGGGGTACAACAAGGTGTACGGCCTCGACCGCCCGCCAAACGGCGTCAATACTTCGACGAGTCGCCCGTCAGCCAGCTCTTGTTCCACGATGAACTTGTAGGTCTGGAACAATCCGGCACCATTTTTTGCGAGTGTGACTCCGCCCAACACGTCGTCGGAACAGGAATAGCTTCCAGCGGTGAACACCTCACGGTCTCGGCCGTTCTCTCGGAACAGCCAAGAGATACGCCTACCGCTACTCGGAAGCTCGAATTGGATGCATTCATGCTGGTCCAGGTCCTCCAGTGCCTGCGGTGCCCCGACCTTCTCCAGGTAGGGCGGAGACGCTACGACAACCAGCTTTGCATCTTCCAGCAACCTGGCAATCATCGTGGAATCAGGTTGAGCTCGTACTCGAATCGCCAGGTCGTATCCTTCCGCAACGAAGTCGATATTTCGATTACCGAGGTGGATATCAACGGTCACCTCAGGGTATAGGTCGCGAAATTTAGGAAGCAACGGCAGGATCCGGTGGTGCCCATACGTCGTGGGCAGGCTGATACGAAGACGCCCTGACGGAGTTGCTTGAGCGCCCATGACTGCCTGCTGGGCCTCCACCAGTTGCGTGAGCGCCTGGCTGCACTGCTCGAAAAAATCCTTTCCTGCATCGGTCAATCGAATGCTTCGGGTTGTTCTTGCGAACAGCCGAGAGCCCAGCCTTTTTTCCAAGCGAAGGATCGACCTGCTTACTGCGGCCGGAGTAACACCAGCGAGCTGAGCAGCGGCAGAAAAGCTGCCCGCTTCCGCAGACAGGCAAAACAGCTCGATACTTCCCAGCTGCAGATCGTCAAAATGCCGCTTCATAGGGCTTGCACCGTATAGGGCCTAGCAGGAGGCTGAGCGTCGGACTCTGCGGTAGAGTCGCGCACCGGCATGGAAAAGTACAACTGGCGTCGAGGTCGTCTCGTGGGTAGTCCCGGCCAGATAGTACAGTGAATCTGCCCATCACCCGTACGGGCCGGTGATGAGCATACTGTCGATCAATGGCCTGCGCTTTGACCGCCGTCGACGTGCAGGATCTCGCCGGTGACAAATGAAGCGCTGTCCAGGTAGAGGATCGCTTGAACGATGTCGTTGATCTCACCCATGTGGCCGACGGGATGCAGCTTGCCCAGGGCATCGTGAGTTTCGGCGCCGTGCATCGGAGTTTTGATGATGCCAGGCGACACGGCGTTAGCGCGGATGCCTCGCTTGGCATATTCAATGGCGATCGATTTGGTGGCAGCGTTGATGCCACCTTTGGTGAGCGATGCCATTACCGACGGAACGCCGTCGATAGCATGATCAACCAGGCTGGTGGTGACGCTGACCACATGCCCGCTACCACGCTTCACCATTTCCGCGATGGCGAGTTGGGAGATGTAGAAGAAGCCACTCATATTGGTCGCAACGACTTGCGCATAGTCTTCCTTGGTATAGCTGGTGAATGGCTTGGCGACGAAAATCCCGGCGTTGTTGACGAGAGTATCGATGCGCCCGAAGCGGGCCACTGCGTCGCGCACCACTCGTTCCGCAGTGGCCGGATCCGCAATATCACCGGCAACAGTCAGGATGTCTGGGTCGGTCGATGGTTGAATGGAGCGCGAGGTCGCTACCACCTTGTGGCCGAGGGCTCGGAACCCGTTCACCACCCCAGCACCGATGCCTTGAGATGCGCCAGTTACGATGATTACCTTTTGAGAGTCGCTCATGATGTGTTCTCTACAATGGATTAAGTTTAATTGTCTGCCTCATGATTGTGATGGCGACAATTGTTTTCGGTACTCGGTTGTTGTAATGCCGGAGTAACCCCAATTGTCGGTGTCGACTTCTTCGATTACGATGTGCGTCAACTTCGGATCTTTATGAAGCACGCGCTCCATCGTTTCATTGATTTCTTTTATAACCTGAGCCTTTTGTTCCCGGGTTACACCATCACGAGTGATGCGGGCGCTGATGAATGGCATTGTAAGTTCCTCTATCAAGTGTGCATTGGGTGATGAGCAGCTGATGGAGAAACTCTAGGAACTCAGAGCGAATTGATAAATATGCCGTGAGTTACATCACTTGTGACTTCGTGTATCAAATCACGCGGTGCCATGGCTTGCTGTGCGTGTTGGCGGTCAGTGCACAGCCGTGGCAGCCTTGGCTACCCGTTTTCCAAAGCGCTGTGCGGTCAGGTAGTCGCCTACGCCGAAGAGACACTGACCGTCGAAGCGGCCGACGCGGTGCATGGCCGCTTGCTGCAGCTGCCGGCCGACAGCCCGGTGGTAGTGATCGAGCGCCTGGCCCGAGACTACGCTGGCAAACCTCTGGAATGGCGCCGCTCGCTTGGCCAGGCCTGAGCCGATACTTGCCAGTCAGCGCATTTCCCATGCAGATTTGTGGCCCGGCGCGCTTGGCGAGCCTCCAATTGAAAAGCCCTCAGGACCAAGGACGATGAGTCACTCTTCGCAATTCACCTTGCTCGGCAAGCGGCGTTTCCTGCCGTTTTTCATCACTCAGTCGCTGGGTGCCTTCAACGACAACCTGTTCAAGCAGTCGCTGATCCTGGCGATTTTGTTCAAGCTCAGCCTGGGCGATGGTGACCGATCGATCTGGGTCAACTTGTGCGCCTTGCTGTTCATCCTGCCGTTTTTCCTGTTTTCGGCACTGGGTGGGCAGTTTGGCGAGAAGTTCGCCAAGGATGCGCTGATCCGTGCAATCAAACTGGCCGAAATCGTGATCATGGCGGTTGGTGCGCTAGGCTTTGTCACCAACCATCTGGCGCTGATGCTGGTGGCGCTGTTCGGTATGGGGACCCAATCGGCGCTGTTCGGCCCGGTGAAGTACTCGATCCTTCCGCAGGCCCTGCGCGAGGAGGAGCTGGTAGGCGGTAATGGGCTGGTGGAAACCGGCACCTTCCTCGCCATCCTAGTCGGCACCATCGGCGCCGGGGTGATGATGTCGGCCGACAGCTACGCAACGGTGGTGGCCGGTGGCGTGGTCGGCACGGCTGTGCTCGGCTACCTCGCCAGCCGCTGGATCCCACGGGCGGCTGCCGCCTCGCCACAAATGCCGCTGGACTGGAACATCCTCAAGCAGTCGTGGGTGATCTTGCGCATGGGCCTGAGCCAGCCGCCGGCGGTGTCGCGCTCGATCGTCGGCAACTCGTGGTTCTGGTTTGTCGGCGCCATCTACCTCACGCAGATCCCGGCCTATGCCAAGGATTGGCTGCACGGTGACGGCACGGTGGTGACCCTGGTGCTGACACTGTTCTCGGTGGGCATCGCCCTGGGCTCGCTGCTGTGCGAGCGGCTCAGCGGACGCAAGGTGGAAATCGGCCTGGTGCCGTTCGGCTCCTTCGGCCTGACCCTGTTCGGCCTGCTGTGGTGGTGGCACTCTGGTGATGTGCCGGCTGCAGCAGCGCCGCACGACTGGCTGGCATTGCTGGGCATGAGCCAGGCGTGGTGGATCTTGCTGTCGATCGTTGGCCTGGGGGTGTTCGGCGGCTTCTACATCGTGCCGCTGTATGCGTTGATCCAGGCCCGCACGGCCGAGGACGAGCGCGCCAGGGTGATCGCTGCCAACAACATCCTCAATGCCTTGTTCATGGTAGTGTCGGCGGTGCTCACCATCATCCTGCTAGGCTTGGCCGAACTGAGCATTCCGCAGCTTTTCCTGGTGGTGTCGCTGCTCAATATCGCGGTCAACACCTACATATTCAGGATCGTCCCCGAGTTCACCATGCGCTTCCTGATCTGGTTGCTCAGCCATTCGATGTACCGCGTGCAGCACCGAGACCTTGAGCGCATCCCCGATGAGGGTGCAGCGTTGCTGGTGTGCAACCACGTGTCGTTCGTCGATGCGTTGCTGCTGGGCGGGGCTATCCGCCGGCCGATCCGCTTTGTCATGTACTACAAGATCTACAACCTGCCGGTGCTCAACTTCGTGTTTCGTACCGCCGGTGCCATCCCGATTGCCGGGCGTAACGAAGACCAGGCGACGTACGAGCGGGCCTTCGCGCGGATTGCCGAGTACCTGGCTGATGGTGAACTGGTGTGCATCTTCCCGGAAGGCAAGCTGACGGGCGATGGCGAAATCGATGTCTTCAAGGGTGGGGTCAGCCGCATCCTCGAAGAAACGCCGGTACCGGTGATTCCGCTGGCCTTGCAGGGGTTGTGGGGAAGCTTCTTCAGCCGTGACCCGGCCAAAGGTTTCTTCAAGCGCCTGTGGTCGCGGGTGACCATCGTGGCGGGCGCCGCCGTCCCGGTGGAGGCGGCGCAGCCCGAGGTGTTGCGCGAACAGGTCAGCCGCCTGCGCGGCCACCTGCGATAGGGGTTAGCTGGCGCTGACTTTCAGGCCGACAAGGCCGCAGACGATCAGCGCCACACTGACCAGCCGCACCAGGGCCATGGACTCGCCGAACAGAATGATCCCGGCGATGACCGTACCGACTGCGCCTACGCCGGTCCAGATGGCATAGGCGGTGCCCAGCGGCAACTCCTTCATGGCCAGGCCCAGCAGGCCCAGGCTGATGACCATGGCGCCGACGGTAAGGACAGTGGGGAGCGGTCGAGTGAAACCGTCGGTGTATTTGAGGCCGACGGCCCAGCCGACCTCGAACAGGCCGGCGAAAAACAGGATGATCCAGGACATGAGTGTGTCTCCATCGTTTGAATGATGGGGCCGTCCCCGGAGTGGTCACGCGGTGCGTCGTGAGGTCGTCCTCACAGTGGGCACCATGGTGCCTGTCTGCGGCCTTCCGGGCAAGTCCGCGCCTGCTGGCCAATTTCCCCCCGCCGTTCACCGTTGCCGCCACCACCGTATTCGCGGGTAAACCCGCTCCTACACCTATCGGGGGTGGACACACATTGGTGATTGGGCGCAGGCCGTCGTGTAGGAGCGGGTTCACCCGCGAAAGGGCCGGCCCTGCTGGCCAATCTCCACCCGCCGTTCACCATTGCCGCCGCCACCGCATTCGCGGGTGCTGGTGGAAACGATCCAAGCCAGCACCCGCATCTCATACCCGTCAGACCCCTTGCGGAATCTCTTCCCCACCCAGTGCCTCGAACAGCGCTGGCAGGAATTCGGCAAAGGTCATCATCATCAGCTGGAAGCTGGCGTCGAACTGCTGCGCAGCCTCATCGCCACCGTCCTGCTCGGCCTGCTCCTGCAGCAGTTCTTCGAACTTCAGGCGCTTGATGACCATCTTGTCGTCGAGAACGAACGACAGCTTGTCTTGCCAGGCCAGTGCCAGCTGGGTCACCACCTTGCCAGTGCTCAGGTGCAGCTGAATCTCTTCGCCGGTCAGGTCCTGGCGCTTGCAGCGCACGATACCGCCATCTTCGGCGGTGTCGCGCAGTTCGCACTCGTCCAGCACATAGAAACCTTCGGCCGCTTGCTGCGATTTGACCCAGTCGGTCATGGTGGCCACCGGCGCAATCTTCACCGTGGCCGGGCGCACCGGCAGCGAGCCCATCACTTCACGCAGGGTCGACAGCAGGTCTTCGGCCCGTTTGGCGCTGGCCGAGTTGACCAGGATCACGCCCAGGCGCGGGGCAATGGCAGCGAAGATCATCGAGCGGCGGATGAATGCACGCGGCAGGAACGCCTGGATGATTTCGTCCTTGATCTGGTCGCGCTCCTTTTTATAGACCTTGCGCATTTGCTCGGTCTCGATCTCTTCGACCTTTTCCTTGACCGCGTCGTTGACCACGCTGCTCGGCAGGATGCGTTCTTCCTTGCGCGCGGCAATCAGCAGGTACTCGCCGCTGACATGCACCAGGGGAGCGTCTTCGCCTTTGCCGAACGGCGCGACGAAACCATAGGTGGTCAGCTCCTGGCTGGCGCAGGGGCGGGCCGGCTTGCTGGCCAGGGCGGCTTCCAGCGCTTCAGGCTCGAACGGAACTTCCTGGGTCAGGCGGTAGGTCAGCAGGTTCTTGAACCACATGAGGGGCAATCTCTCCTTAATGCATAAGGCGGGCATTATTCTCCGAGCGGTGAATTGAGGCCAGCCCTGTCAGAGGGCCAGCAGTGGCTTATGCATGAAAGAATCGCCCGACAACGCTAGGTCTTTGAAAGGGCAGAGGTTTTTTTTGCAAAAAGTTTAAAAAGTGCTTGCCAGGGTGCGGGGCGCTCCGTAGAATGCGCGCCACACCGAGACGA
>NZ_JBICII010000121.1:0-41297 GCF_043101865.1 Pseudomonas sp. zjy_15 | reverse complement strand
GGTGCCCGTCGCCGAGCACAGCGCCGCATGAAAGAGGGGCCGCTTTGCGGCCCTTCGCACTTCAAGTGCTACCCTCAGGCATGCTCGACGAACACATCAGCAAACACCTGTCCCCGCGGTACCCCTGCCATGAACATGCGCCGGGCAAACCGTTCGACACTCCCCGGCGCCCCACACAGCAGCGCCACCGTCTGCCGCGACAATAACCGCATCCTGGCCAACGCTTCATCCAGCTGCTCCGCCAGCACCAGCTCGACACTCACCCCTGGCAGCTTCAGCAGCGGCTCCGCCAGGTAGTGCCCAGCCTGATCGCGCGCCACATGCACCACCCGGATTTCGCCCCGATGTCCCCGGCGCAACGCTTCGCGCAAGATACCCCAGAGCGGCGCCAGCCCGGTTCCCGCAGCCAGCAACCACAGCGGCCGCTCCTGCCAATCAGGGTCGTAATGAAGGGCTCCGCCTCTGAACTCCCCCAAACGCATCTCATCGCCGACCCGCAGACCACGCGCCTTGTCGCAAAAGGCACCAGGCCGCTGGCAATCGATATGAAACTCGAGAAAATCATCCTCGCCCGGCAGGCTGGCCAAGGAATAAGGCCGAGCAACCGCGCCTAGCCACAGCACCACGTGCTGCCCCGCCTGGTAACGCACCACCCGATCGGGCCGCAACCGCAGGCGCAAGACATCGCCAAACCATTCCAAAGCGCAGACATGCGCCGGTACGCCACCCTGCTGGGGGTCGTATAGCGCCACACGCAGGTCCTCGACCACCCGGCACTGGCAAGCCAGACGCCAGCCCTGGGCGTGTTTCTCCAATGCCAAAGCCTCGGGCAAAGCGTCTGCCGGTTGCCCGTCCAGGCAGCGCACCAGGCAGGCGTGGCAACTGCCCGCGCGGCAACTGTAAGGCACATTCAGTCCCGCCTCGTTGAGGGCATCGAGCAGGTTGCTGCCAATGGGCACCAGCCAGCGGCGCTCGCCCACGCAAATTTCGGGCATGTTCGGTACATCTCCTGCTGTCCAAGGCTCACTGTAAGCCAAGCAGAGCACACCAGCAAAATAGATGCCTGCGCGCTGCCGACCATGGTCCAGACCGGCCGCAGGTGTGCCGGGCACGGATGCGCGCTATACTGCCGCGCCTTTTTCCGTCGGCCTGACCTGCCGGCGCCTTGCAAGGCGCTTCGACGTGCTGGTCGGCTATGTCGAGCGTCTTTTTGAATGTTCCCGTCTTTAAGAGGAGCGCGCTGCATGACCGTGATCAAGCAAGACGACCTGATTCAGAGCGTCGCCGACGCCCTGCAATTCATCTCGTACTACCACCCCGTCGATTTCATCCAGGCCATGCACGAGGCCTATCTGCGTGAAGAGTCGCCTGCTGCACGCGATTCCATCGCCCAGATCCTGATCAACTCGCGCATGTGCGCCACCGGCCATCGTCCAATCTGCCAGGACACCGGTATCGTCACCGTGTTCATCCGCGTGGGCATGGACGTGCGCTGGGATGGCGCCACCATGAGCGTCGACGACATGATCAACGAAGGTGTGCGTCGCGCCTACAACCTGCCTGAGAACGTCCTGCGCGCTTCGATCCTGGCCGACCCGGCCGGTGCCCGCAAGAACACCAAGGACAACACTCCGGCAGTGATCCACTACTCCATCGTCCCTGGCGACAAGGTCGAAGTGGATGTCGCAGCCAAGGGCGGCGGCTCGGAAAACAAGTCGAAGATGGCCATGCTCAACCCGTCCGACTCGATCGTCGACTGGGTACTGAAGACCGTGCCGACCATGGGTGCTGGCTGGTGCCCGCCCGGCATGCTCGGCATCGGCATCGGCGGTACCGCCGAGAAGGCCGCGGTCATGGCCAAGGAAGTGTTGATGGAGTCCATCGACATTCACGAACTGAAAGCCCGTGGCCCACAGAACCGCCTGGAAGAAATCCGCCTGGAGCTGTTCGACAAGGTCAACCAGCTGGGCATCGGCGCTCAGGGCCTGGGTGGCCTGACCACCGTGCTCGACGTCAAGATCATGGACTACCCGACCCACGCCGCGTCCTTGCCGGTGTGCATGATCCCCAACTGCGCTGCTACCCGCCATGCCCACTTCGTGCTCGATGGCACCGGCCCGGCAGAACTGGAAGCGCCGTCGCTGGACGCTTACCCGGAAATCGTCTGGGAAGCTGGCCCGAGCGCCCGTCGCGTCAACCTCGACGACATCACCCCGGAAGAAGTGGCCAGCTGGAAGCCGGGTGAAACCATCCTGCTCAACGGCAAGATGCTGACCGGCCGCGATGCCGCGCACAAGCGCATGGTTGAGATGCTCAACCGTGGCGAAGAGTTGCCGGTAGACCTGAAAGGCCGCTTCATCTACTACGTAGGCCCGGTCGATCCGGTGGGTGACGAAGTGGTAGGCCCAGCCGGCCCGACCACTGCTACCCGCATGGACAAGTTCACCCGCCAGATCCTCGAGCAGACTGGCCTGCTGGGCATGATCGGCAAGTCCGAGCGTGGCCCGACCGCCATCGAGGCGATCAAGGACAACAAGGCCGTGTACCTGATGGCCGTTGGCGGCGCTGCCTACCTGGTAGCCCAGGCCATCCGCAAATCGAAGGTACTGGCCTTCGCCGAGCTGGGCATGGAAGCGATCTACGAGTTCGAAGTCAAGGACATGCCGGTGACCGTCGCCGTGGACAGCAACGGCGAGTCGGTACACATCACTGGCCCTGCCCTGTGGCAGAGCAAGATTGCCGAAAGCCTGGCCGTCGAAGTGAAGTAACCTGATGTAACTGCGGTGGCTGCTTCGCGGGCAGGCCTGCTCCCACACGTACAGCGCAAGCCAGAAGGCTACGCGTTGACCTGTAGGAGCGGGCTTGCCCGCGAAGAGGCTGCCACAGTCATCACAGGACTCTCTCGAACTGCTCCGGCCAGTCCCGCCAGGTAAACACCTGCCCTTCCCGCCTCACCCGCCGTACTTCCTCCAGATCCACCTCACACACCAGCCACTGGCTGCAGTCCGGGCTCAACTGCTCACTCAACGCCAGCACCCCATCGCCCGGCATCCCGTGATCCGGCGGCACGAACAGGCCTGCCCGGCCGATATTCTCGTCCAATGCCGGTGACCACGGCGCCACCCCCACCGTAGGGCTCTGCAACACGGCAATCTGGTTCTCCAGGGCGCGCGCCTGGGCGCCAATACGCACCCGGTGGTAACCGGCCTCGGTATCGGTACAACTCGGCGCCAGGATCAGGTCGGCACCACACTCGGCCAGGCGGCGGGCCAGCATCGGGAACTCATTGTCGTAGCAGATCAGGATGCCAAGCCGCCCCAGTTCAGTTTCGAATACCTGCAACCCCTGGCCTGCAGCAATATCCCACTGCTCGCGCTCGAAGCGGGTCATCATCAGTTTGTCCTGATAACCCAGCACACCTTGGGGGCCGAACAGCCAGGCACGGTTGCGGTAGCGCCCATCGCTGTCCAGCACCGGCACACTGCCCGGTTGCAGGT
The DNA here is from genome assembly GCF_043101865.1 of Pseudomonas sp. zjy_15. NCBI lineage: Bacteria > Pseudomonadati > Pseudomonadota > Gammaproteobacteria > Pseudomonadales > Pseudomonadaceae > Pseudomonas > Pseudomonas sp. zjy_15. The sequence continues at coordinate 37,800 of NZ_JBICII010000121.1, read as the reverse complement.
AGATCCCCCAGCGCCGGGCAAGGCTCTCGCACAACGCTTTCCAGGGTTCGATCAGCGGCTGGATGCCGGCAATCGAAGCCTTCAGGTCTTCCCGCTGCCCGGCACTCAGCTGGCCGCTCAGCACCAGCCCGGCGTACTCCGGCAACAGCAGCAAGCGTGCCCCCGCCTCCACCGCTTCGGCGCACAGGCCTTGCAGGTGGTCGGCGTACGCGTCCCATGTTTCATGCAGCTCGATGGCGTACTGGCAGGCCGCCAGGCGGATCATATCGGCAGTGCCTTGAGCCAGAACGACATCAGTTTGTCGGAGCTTTCCTGCTCGTCCAGGTCGCGCCAGGCGTAGGTGGTGCGCAGCGACGGGTCGTGCAGGAAGCCGCGGTTGCGCCAGAAGCCGTGCAGGGGTTTGTACTCTGCTGGCCGTCGCGGGTGTGCACCAGGCCGTTCGACCGCGCAGAACGCGCAATAATCGAACTCGGCCAGTTTGTGTGCGTAGGACTCGCGCTCGATGAAGAAGCGAACCCCCAGGCCCTGACCGCGGTATGCCGGCAACACCAGCGACTCACCGAAGTAGTACACACTGGCCGGGTCGCGCCCCTGGGCCAGGAACGGCTGCTGGAATTCGGGCGCGACGTCCACCAGCGGCAGGCCGGTAGAGGCGCCGACCACTTTGCCGTCGTCCAGCGCCAGCACAACCAGGCTGCGCCCGGAGCGGGCATAGTTGGCCAGGTAGTCGGCCTCGTACTCCGGGGTGCCGTCGTAAAGGTAGGGGAACTCGCGGAACACAGTAAGGCGCAGGCGAGCGAGGTCATCGATGTAAGGCGCGATAGCGGCACCGTGCAACAGGCGTATTTCCATGTTTGGCGGTCGTTTTGTCGATGTGGATGACGCGCTCGGCTAAGCCGGGCTTGAGGGGAAACCCTATCATCCGAGTTAGCGACCCGCCTTTTCCCTACACGACAGGAATTGTTCCATGACCGCAACCGAACTGGTAAATGCTTACTACGCCGCCTTCAACGCGGGTGACATGCCAGGCTTTCTGGCGCTGCTCAGCGAAGACGTGATCCACGACATCAACCAGGGCGAACGTCAGATGGGCAAAGCCAGGTTTGCCGCGTTCATGGAAAAGATGAACCGCTGCTACCGCGAGCGCCTGGCCGACATCGTGGTGATGCAGAACGCCGATGGCAGCCGCGCGGCGGCGGAGTTCACCGTACATGGCCAATACCTGGTCGATGACGAAGGCTTGCCGGCGGCAAACGGGCAGACCTATGTGCTGCCGGCGGGGGCGTTCTTCTATATTCACTGTGGCAAGATTGCCCGGGTGACCAACTACTACAACCTCAATGATTGGGTTGAGCAGGTTGCCTGAAGCAACCCGCTGCCAACTCAATCAAGCCTGTCAGACAATACGCGTGCCCAGCACTTGAAGGAACGCCGCCAGCCAGGCCGGGTGCGCTGGCCATGCCGGTGCGGTCACCAGGTTGCCATCCACATGCGCCTGGTCCACCGCGATGTCGATGAACGTGCCACCCGCCAGGCGCACTTCTGGCGCACATGCCGGGTAAGCGCTGCATTCACGCCCATCCAGCACCCCAGCTGCCGCCAGCAACTGGGCACCATGGCATACCGCCGCAATCGGCTTGCCGGCCTGGTCGAACGCCCGCACCAGCTCCAACACCTTTTCATCCAGGCGCAGGTATTCCGGCGCGCGACCACCCGGGATCAGCAGCGCGTCATAACTCTCGGGCCGCACCCGCACGAAGTCATAATTCAGGGCAAAATTGTGCCCGGGCTTTTCGCTGTAGGTCTGTTCACCCTCGAAGTCATGAATCGCGGTACGCACGGTCTGCCCCGCCAGCTTTTCCGGGCACACCGCATGCACCGTGTGGCCTACCATGCTCAGGGCCTGGAACGGCACCATCGCTTCGTAATCCTCGACGTAGTCGCCCACCAGCATGAGAATTTTCTTCGCCGTCATCTTGCCCACTCCTTCGGTTAACCGTGAATAGTCACTGCACGATAGCCGCTGTCAGTCACGGCGGTCGAGGAAGTTGACCACCAAACGATCCAGCCAGCCCCAGATCCGTTGCTTGACCCTGCGCCACAAAGGGCGCGCATGCCAGTGAGCGAGATCGACTTCTTCGCTCAGGGCAAAGTCGCGCTCGAAGCTGGCCACCACCGCCGCTGTCAACGGCGGGTCCAGCGCCTCGATGTTGGCTTCAAGGTTGAAGCGCAAGTTCCAGTGGTCGAAGTTGCACGAACCGACGCTGACCCAGTCGTCCACCACAGCCATCTTCAGGTGCAGGAAGCACGGCTGGTACTCGAAAATCCGTACGCCCGCGCGTAACAGCCGCGGGTAGTAACGATGCCCGGCGTAGCGTACCGAGGGGTGATCGGTGCGCGGACCGGTCAACAACAGCCGCACGTCCAGGCCCTTGCTGGCGGCCCGACGCAACGAGCGGCGCACGCTCCAGGTCGGCAAGAAGTACGGCGTGGCCAGCCATACCCGTTTCTTGCCGCTGTTCAGTGCCCGTACCAGCGCGTGCAGGATGTCCTGGTGCTGGCGGGCGTCGGCATAAGCGACCCGGCCCATGCCCTGTCCCTGCGCAGGCACCCTGGGCAGACGCGGCAGGCCAAAGCCTTCAGCAGGGCGCCAGGCGGTGCGGCGAGTGTTGGCGTGCCACTGACGGTCGAACAGCAACTGCCAGTCGCTCACCACCGGCCCCTGCATCTGCACCATCACTTCGTGCCATTCGCTGGTCGCCTCACCCGGCTTCCAGAACTCGTCGGTAACGCCCGTCCCCCCCACCACGGCCCAACGTTCGTCCACCAGTAGCAATTTGCGATGATCACGGTACAGGTTACGCAGGCCACGCTTCCAGCGCAGGCGGTTATACCAGCGCAAGTACACGCCAGCGTCCAGCAGGCGCTGACGCAACGCACTGTTGAAGGCCAATGCACCGTAGTCATCGAACAGGCAGCGCACCCGCACGCCACGCCGGGCGGCCTGCTCCAGCGCGTCGACCACCGCCTCGGCACAGGCGCCGGCCTCGACCAGGTACAGTTCCAGGTCAACCTGGAAGTCGGCACGCATGATCGCCAGGAGCATGCGCGGAAAGAACGCGGGGCCGTCGATAAGCAGTTCGAACTGGTTGCCATCCCGCCAGGGGAAGACCGGCCCCGCCATGTCAGCGAGCAGTGAAGATCAGCACCGCGCTAACCGGCACCGACGGGTTGATGGACTTCAACCTGGCAAACTTGCGCAGGCTTTCCAGGCCCGGCATCAAGCCAAAATCTTCGGCGCGCAGCACCAGAGGCTCTAGGGTCACCACCTGGAAGCGCCGCGCATCCAGGCGGGTGGCCAGCAACAAAACATTGTAACGGTGCGACTGGCCATGCAGGGTGACCGTCAGCGGCAGGCGCAACTCGATCTGTGCACCATCGGCCAGGTCATTGATCGGCTGCAGGTCGATCTGCGTCTTCACTGTGGCCTCGGCGAAGCGCGCGACCTCGAACAGGTTGTCGCGCATTTGCTCGTCACGCAGTGGAATACCGCTGCTCACCGAGTCCATCTCGATCCTCAAACCGGCCACACCCTTGCGGTCGACCGTACCATGCAGCACCAGAAAGCGATGCACTTCGGCGGTATTGCCATTCTTGCCGGTGATGAACGACAGCCGTGAAGATTCGCCATCCAGGTGCCAATTGGCATGAGCGGGTAGGCACAAAGCAAGTAATAAGGCAGGCAGCAGGCGGGGCAACTTGAACATGACAGATCTCGTGAAACCAGGCCGCCAACCTTACCCGCCTGCATTCATGGCAGCAAGCGGCAGCCCTCACGGGCGCCTTGCCAGGCCGCCTGGCTACGCCGCCCCAGGCCTTCAGCGGTGACTTGCCGCTGCTGGCTGTTTTCCTCCAGCAGGCTCAGTGGCAGCCATTGTTTCACATACCCCAGGCAGTACGCCTCGTCGAAGCCCATGACAAAGCGGCAGGAACAGTATTCCTTGGCCGAGTAGGCCGGGAGGATGCCGGGGAAGTCCGCCAGCGCCTGGCGTTCCTGCCAGGCCCAGTACAGGAGCCCTGCCAGTACCAGCAGCCATAACCGCTTCATGCCCCCTCCCCGGCCAGTGCCGCCAGCACCCGTTTGAGCAGTTCGTCGTGTCGATAGCTGCTGTCGCGGTCATCGGCATAGCGCACGATCACCAGCTTTTGCTCAGGCAGCACATATAACGCCTGCCCCCAGTGGCCAAGGGCGGCGAAGGTGTCTGTCGGTGCACTGGGCCAAGGCCGTTCGGCGCCAGCCAGCGGTTGGTTGAGCCACCAGTGGCCACCAGGGTTGGCCTCGCCAGGCAGCGGCTGGGCCTGGGCAAACGGGGTGCGGTTGAAGGCTACCCAGGCTTTAGGCAGCAATTGTCGGCCCTGCCAGCGCCCGTCGCGCTGCATCAGCAGGCCTATACGGGCCAAATCGCGGGCACTGAGGTACAGATAGGAAGAGCCTACGTAGGTGCCTGCCCGGTCACGCTCCCACACCGCACTGCCGATACCCAACGGGGTGAACAGAGCGTGCCAGGGGTAGTCGGGGTACTGCCCGGCATCGAGCATGCCGCGCAGCGCTGCGGCGAGCAGGTTACTGTCGCCGCTGGAGTAGAGGAATCGCTGACCGGGGCTGGCAGCGATACCCCGCGCTGCCGTATAGGCAGCCATGTCTGCGCGGCCACGGGTATACAGCATGGCCACCACAGAGGATTTCAGCGGTGCATATTCATAGTCTTCCTGCCAGTCGAGGCCACTGGCCCAGTGCAGCAGGTCGGCCACGCGCACGCCGGGGTGGGCGCGCATAGGTGGATAGAAGCGGCTGACCGGGTCTTGCAGCTGGAAGCGGCCTTCGCCCTGGGCCACGCCCATTATCGTGGCCAGTACGCTCTTGCTTACCGACCAGGTCAGGTGCGCGGTGTCGGCACGGGTGGGCGCTGTGTAGCGCTCGTGGAGGATACGACCGTCGCGGATGACCAGCAGAGCGTCGGTGCGGATGCCGTTGCGCTCCGAGGGAGAGCGTGCGGGAAAGGCGTAAGCGTCGACGGCCCGCCAGTCAAGGGAGGCAGGGTCGTTCTGCCACTGCGGGTCAGGCCAGTCCTCAGCCTTGACGCTACCTGCAATCATCGCAAGGAGGACCAACAGTACCTTCATCGTGCTCGCCCTGATTGGGGCTGCCTTGCAGCCCTTCGCGGGCAAGCCCGCTCTCACAGTTGCAGGAGCGGATGCCCCCGCGAACAGGCCAACATCATCAATAGAGCATCAGCGCCGAACCGGCCGCTTCTGCAACTTGCGCTGCAGCGTCCGCCGGTGCATGCCCAGCGCCCGTGCGGTCGCCGAGATGTTGCCTTCATGCTCGTTCAGCACGCGCTGGATGTGCTCCCACTGCAGGCGATCGACCGACATCGGGTTTTCCGGCACCAGGGTATCCAGGTCGGTGTGCTCCGACAGCAGCGCTGCCAACACGTCATCGGCGTCAGCCGGCTTGCACAGGTAGTTGCAGGCACCGCGCTTGACTGCCTCTACTGCGGTGGCAATGCTCGAGTAACCGGTCAGGATCACCACGCGCATTTCCGGGTCCAGTTCCAGCAACTTGGGCAGCAGCACCAGGCCGGAGTCGCCATCCATCTTCAGGTCCAGCGTGGCGTAGTCCGGCAGGTCCTGCTGGGCCAGGATCAAGCCTTCTTCGGCAGAACTGGCAGTGCTCACACGGAAACCGCGACGGCTCATGGCCCGGGCCATGACCCGGGTGAAGGTGGCATCATCATCCACCAGCAGCAGGTGCGGCAGCTCTTCGCTTTCGACCTGGTTTTCTTCGCTCATCATTCATCTCCTCGCTTGCCATAGGGCAGGCGCAGTTCGGTCAGGGTGCCACCCTGTTCATGACTATAGAGTTTCACCGAGCCGCCCGCACGGGTCACGCTGGCCTTGCTCAAGAACAGGCCCAGGCCGAAGCCTTTGCCCTTGGTGGTAATAAAAGGTTTGCCAATGGCTTCGGCAATGGCCGGCGGTACACCAGGGCCATGGTCGTGGATACTGATGACAATGTCCTGGGCCTCCCAGTCCAGGCGAACCTCCAGATCATCGGGGCAGGCATCTGCGGCATTGTTCAACAGGTTCAGTAGCGCCTGGGTCAGGTCTGGCGGCGGTGCCAGGCGCGGCACTTTGCCGTCGCGCAGGCGCTGGAAGCGGTAGCTGGCTTCCGGGCGCATCAGGTGCCAGCGGTTGAGCGCCTCGTCCAGCCACGCAGTCACATCCTGCTCCACGATGGCCAGGCGTCGGTTGGCTTCGGCTGCGCGTACCAACTGTTGCAAGGTCTCTTTGCACAGCTTTACCTGGTCCTGGAGGATCTGCAGGTCCTCCTGCAACAGCGGATCGGTGTGGTCCTGGCGCATTTCGTTGATCAGCACACTCATGGTCGCCAGCGGTGTGCCCAGCTCATGGGCGGCACCGGCGGCCTGGGTAGCCACAGCCAGCAGTTGCTCGTCGCGCAGGCTTTCTTCACGCCGTTCTGAACGCAGTTGCTCCTGGCGGCGCAGCTCTTCGGCCATGCGCGCAGCAAAGAAGGTGATCACTGCGGCAGCCAAGGCAATGCTCAGCCACATGCCGTAGACCTGCATCTTGTCCCGCGCCATTGGCAGCCCTTCGAGCGGGTAGAACTGCACCAGCAGCAGGCTGTAGGCCGTCAGCGCAATACCCGACAGGATCAGCGAATACAGCCACGGCAAGGTCACCGCAGCGATCGCCAGCGGCACCAGGTAATACGACACGAACGGGTTGGTCGAGCCGCCGGAGTAATACAGCAAGGCGCTGTGGATCAGCAGGTCACAGGCCAGCTGCAGGGCGTATTCCATTTCGGTGACGGGCAGCGACAGGCGCAGGCGCAGGGCCGTGAAGGCACACAGCAGCGAAGACAGGGCCAAGGTGCCGGCCAGCGACAGCCAGGGCAACGGCAGCAGTTCGGTCCAGTAGGCAACGCCCACCGAGCCGGCCTGGGCAGCCAGGACCAGGACCCGAATAAGGGTGAGGCGCCAGAGGTTCTGGCGGGTAGCGGACAACGGTTGTACGGCGGCGAGCATGAGCTCTCCTGATGAGTGCTCCAGAAAAATCGGCTGGAGTATACCGAAGCCGGGCGCCTCGCTGCAGCGATGCGGCAAAGCGCCACACTTTGTCACAGGTTCATGATGGCACTTTTGAACCCACTACACTGTTGCCGGTCCGATGGGCCATGCGTGGAATGGAAGTCCAGCCCCCACGCCTTTCAATGCCAAGGAGTATCACATGCAAATCCCACGTCGTGGCGCCGCCCTGATCATGTCTTGCGGCCTGCTCGCCAGCCTGCCGGCACTGGCCGCCGATGAACCACGTTTCAACCAGGTATCGCTGCGGGCCGAAGTCAGCAAGGAAGTGGCGCGCGACCTGATGGTCGTGACCCTGTACAGCGAAGCGCAGAACAGCGACCCGGGCAAGCTCGCCAAGCAGATCACCGAAACCATGAACAAGGCCGTGCAGCAGTCGCGCCAGGTCAAGGACGTGAAGATCAGCCAGGGCAGCCGCAACAGCTACCCGGTGTACGACAGCAAGGGCCAGAAGATCACCGGCTGGCGCGAACGCGCCGAGCTGCGCCTGGAAAGCGCCAACTTCCCGGCCTTGTCCCAGCTTACCGCCGATCTGTTGCAAGAGCTGAAAATGGGCGGCATGGACTTCTCCATCGCCCCGGCCACGCGCAAGGCCAGCGAGGATGCACTGCTCAAGGATGCGGTCGATGCCTTCAAGGCACGCGCGCAACTGGCCACCGAAGCGCTGGGCGGCAAAGGCTACAAAGTGGTCAGCCTGAACCTCAACAGCAGCGGCTACCCGCGTCCGTACTTGCGTAGCGCGCCGATGGCGATGAAGGCCATGGGGGCTGATGAAGCAGTACCGGCGCCAGATATCGAGGCGGGCACCAGTGAAGTGAGCATGAATGCCGATGGCCTGATCGAAGTGCAGATGCCATAAGGCGTCCACGCATCATCTGTGGGAGCGGGCGGGCTCGCGAACAAGACACTGCGGTGGATGGCACGGGCTTCGCCCGTGTTCGCGGGTAAACCCGCTCCTACAGGTGACCGCATCAATTTCACGATTTTCGGAAGTTTCCTACGCACCACATAGGTGCCTTCCTACATTCCTGCCCGTCCGAAACATCGCGCAAAACGCCATCATTCTGCCTACGCAAACGTTTAACTTCGCCAAAAGTTATATCGATGCGACATCCATGTACGGACGTTCCACTTTTCTGGCGCCAACTATCCTCCTACCTGTTGCATTGGGAACAGCCCCTGCATAAGTATCCGCAGGTCGGCTCACGAGGCCACCTCATCCAAAAAATGACAACAATGAGGCCACCATGCTCAAACACGCAGTCATTCCGTTCCTGCTGGGTGCAGGCTTGCTCAGCGGCGCACCGTCGGCCGTTGCCGCATCCAACCTGGTGTTCTGCTCCGAAGGCAGCCCGGCCGGCTTCGATCCGGGGCAGTACACCACCGGGACCGACTTCGACGCCTCGGCAGAGACCGTGTTCAACCGCCTGACCCAGTTCGAGCGCGGCGGCACTGCGGTCATCCCGGGCCTGGCGACCCAATGGGAAGTGTCCGACGACGGCAAGACCTATACCTTCCACCTGCGCGAAGGGGTCAAGTTCCACACCACCGACTACTTCAAGCCCAGCCGCCCGTTCAACGCCGACGACGTGCTGTTCACCTTCAACCGCATGCTCGACAAGGACAACCCGTTCCGCAAGGCGTACCCCACCGAGTTTCCATACTTCACCGACATGGGCATGGACAAGAACATTGCCAAGGTGGAGAAACTTGACGAGCACACGGTGAGGTTCACCCTCAACGAGGTTGACGCCGCGTTCATCCAGAACCTGGCCATGAGCTTTGCCTCGATCCAGTCCGCCGAATACGCTGACCAGCTGCTCAAGAACGGCAAGGCCGCCGACATCAACCAGAAGCCGATCGGCACCGGCCCGTTCGTGTTCAGCAAGTACCAAAAGGACGCGCAGATCCGCTTCAAGGGCAACAAGGACTACTGGAAGCCCGAGGACGTGAAGATCGACAACCTGATCTTTGCCATCACCACCGACGCCTCGGTGCGCATGCAGAAGCTTAAAAAGAACGAGTGCCAGGTCACCCTGTTCCCACGCCCGGCCGACATCGAGCCGCTAAAAGCCGACAAGAACCTGCAAATGCCGCAGCAGGCCGGTTTCAACCTCGGCTACATCGCCTACAACGTGATGGACAAGATCAAGGGCAGCAACGAGGCCAACCCCATGGCCCAGCTGAAAGTCCGACAGGCGCTGGACATGGCCGTGGACAAGAAAAAGATCATCGAGTCGGTGTACCAGGGCGCCGGCCAGTTGGCGGTCAACGCCATGCCGCCCACGCAGTGGTCCTATGACGACAGCATCAAGGACGCCACCTTCGACCCCGAGAAAGCCAAGCAACTGCTCAAGGAAGCCGGCATCAAGGAAGGCACCGAAATCACCCTGTGGGCCATGCCCGTGCAACGCCCGTACAACCCCAATGCCAAACTGATGGCCGAAATGCTCCAGTCCGACTGGGCCAAGATCGGTATCAAGGCGAAGATCGTCAGTTATGAATGGGGCGAGTACATCAAGCGCTCCAAAGGTGGCGAACAGGGTGCCATGCTGATTGGCTGGAGCGGTGACAATGGTGACCCGGACAACTGGCTGGGTACCCTCTACGGTTGCGATGCCGTCGATGGCAACAACTTCTCCAAGTGGTGCTACAAGCCCTACGACGACCTGATCAAGCAGGCCAAGGCCACGTCCGACCAGGCCAAGCGCACCGAGCTGTACCAGAAGGCGCAGCATATCCTCAAGGAGCAGGTACCGATCACCCCGATCGCCCACTCCACTGTCTACCAGCCCATGAGCGCCAAGGTGAAGGACTTCAAGATCAGCCCATTTTCGCTGAACGCCTTCTACGGCGTCAGCGTGGACAAGTAGGCTGACTGAGGCACCCGCTGAATCGCGGGTGCCCTTCACCCCCGTCACCTCTTCATGTCGTCCTGCGGCCATACGCTACGGGGTCGGCGAACTGTTGCCGTCATTCGTACCCGGAGGCGGCGCGAACAGATGTAAAAGGATTTGCCATGCGCCACGTTACCTGCCTTTCCGCGCTGCTGGCCCTGGGTCTGGTCAGCCAATCCCCGGTCCTGCTCGCCAACAACCTGGTGTTCTGCTCTGAAGGTAGCCCCGCCGGTTTCGACACCGCCCAGTACACCAGCGCCACCGACAACGACGCCGCCGAACCCATCTACAACCGCCTGGTCGAGTTCGAACGTGGCGGTACCGCCGTGCACCCGGCCCTGGCGACCCGCTGGGAGGTGTCCGACGACGGCCTGCGCTACACCTTCCACCTGCGTGAAGGGGTCAAGTTCCACAGCAACAAGGCCTTCAGCCCGAGCCGCACGTTCAACGCCGACGATGTGCTGTTCACCTTCAACCGCATGCTCGACAAGGGTCATCGGTTCCGTCAGGCCTACCCTACCGAGTTCCCCTATTTCATCGGCATGGGCCTGGACAAGAACATCGCCCGTGTCGAGAAGATCGACCCGATGACCGTGGTGTTCACCCTGAACACGGTCGATGCCGCGTTCATCCAGAACCTGGCCATGAGCTTCGCCTCCATTCTCTCCGCTGAATACGCCGAGCAGTTACTGGCCAGTGGACGCCCCAGCGACATCAATCAGCAACCTATCGGTACCGGGCCGTTCGTGTTCCAGCGCTACCAGAAGGATTCGCAGATCCGCTACAAGGGCAACAAGGACTATTGGGCAGCGAACGAAGTGAAGATCGACAACCTGGTGTTCTCGATCAATACCGACCCCTCGGTGCGCATCCAGAAGCTGCGCCGCAACGAATGCCAGGTCACCCTGCACCCACGCCCGGCCGACCTGCCGGCGCTCAAGGCCGACAGCACGCTGCAGGTGCTCCAGCAACCAGGCTTCAACCTCGGCTACATCGCCTACAACACCCAGCACCCGCCATTCGACCGCCTGGAAGTGCGCCAGGCAATGGACATGGCGGTTAACAAGAAAGCCATCATCCAGGCGGTGTATCAGGACGCCGGCCAACGTGCGGTCAACGCCATGCCGCCGACCCAGTGGTCTTATGACGACAGCATCAAGGACGCCCCGTACGCGCCGGAAAAGGCCAGACAACTACTCCAGCAGGCCGGTGTCAAACCGGGTACCGAGATCACCCTGTGGGCCATGCCGGTGCAGCGCCCGTACAACCCCAATGCCAAGCTGATGGCCGAAATGCTCCAGGCCGACTGGAGCAAGCTCGGTTTCAAGGTGCGCATCGTCAGCTACGAATGGGGCGAATACCTCAAACGCATGAAAAACGGTGAGCACGACATCGCCCTGATCGGCTGGACCGGTGACAACGGCGACCCGGACAACTGGCTGGGCACCCTATACAGCTGCGATGCCATCGGCAGCAACAACTACTCGCAGTGGTGCGACCCGCAGTACGACAGCCTGGTCAAACAGGCCAAGCAGGTGACCGACCGTACCCAGCGCACCGCCCTCTACCAGCAGGCCCAGCAGCGGCTCAAGCAGCAGGTACCGATTACCCCGGTGGCGCATTCCACAGTGAACCAGCCGCTTAGCGTCAAGGTTTCCCAGTTCAAGGTCAGCCCGTTTGGGCGCAATGATTTTTCCGGTGTGAGTGTTGATTAAGCGTTAGCCAGTACCGGCCTCTTCGCGGGCAAGCCCGCTCCCACAGGATCTCAACAGGTTCGGACACTGCGCCCTACCTGTGGGAGCGGGCTTGCCCGCGAAGAGGCCAGTACGGCCAACACAACGCCCCGATTCTGCCCGGTGATCCCGCGGCAACCCTGGCAACACAGCAGCAATCACCCGGCCCACAAGGCCGGCCATAACTAGAAAAGAAAGGGAGCTTTAACCTTGAAAGTATTCACCTTGACCGCACTGGCGTTATCCATCAGTGCCTTTTCCACTGTGGCCCAGGCAGATCCGCAGAGCCAGGACTACCTCCCGCTCACCCTCAAAAGCACCAGCGAGCAAGCGCAAGCCAGCGGCTTCATCGACGGCCAAAGCCTGTCCGGCAGCACCCGCAACTGGTATGCCCGCGAACGCGCCGCACGCGCGCCGCTGTGGAAGTACTACAAGAACGACGGCACCCGCCACGACACCCACAGCCGTGAAAACTGGGTACAGGGCACCATCCTCAACTACAGCTCCGGCTTCACCCAGGGCACCGTGGGCTTCGCCGTCGAGGCCGCCGGCTACAACGCCATCGCCCTGCAGCAGAGCCGCGAGGCCATTGCCGGCCCCAACAACCGCACCCTCACCCACAGCGATGGCGACCCCATCGGCCAGTGGAGCAAACTGGGCCTGGGCAATATCAAGGCGCGTGTGTCCAACACCACCCTTACCCTCGGCCGCCAGTCGGTAGACACGCCGATGATCGCCTACATCGGCAACCGCGCCCTGCCCTCGAGCTTCCAGGGCGCATTCCTGCACAGCGCCGAATTCGACAACCTCAGCATCGACCTGGGTACTTTCGACCGCGTCTCGCCACGTACCGAACAGAGCCTCAGCAAGTTCCGCAGCGAGTACAGCGCCACCGGCGTGGAAACCGACCGTGCCAGCACCGCCGGCATCAACTACCAGCCGTTCAAGAGCCTGAGTACCAGCCTGTACGCCACCAAGGTCGACGACTTCTGGAACCAGTACTACTTCGGCGCCAACCATGTGCTCGGCGACAGCGCAGTGCTCAGCCTGAGCACCGGCCTGAACTACTACAAGACCGTCGACGCCGGCAGCCAGAAAATGGGCAAGATCGACAACGACACCTACAGCCTGTCACTGGGCCTGACCCATCAGGCCCACACCCTCAGCGCCTCCTGGCAGCAGGTCAACGGCAACGAGTACTTTGACTACCTGCACGAAACCAACGGCATCTTCCTGGCCAACTCGCTGCTGTCGGATTTCAACGGCCCCAACGAGAAATCGCTGCAGATTTCCTATGTGCTGAACATGGCGCCCTATGGCGTGCCTGGCCTGAAGTTCAACCTGTACAACGCCCGCGGCTGGGGTATCGACGGCACCCACTACCGCGGCACTGCCTACGACGTGAATGGCCTGGATGGCGAAACCCACTATGAGTGGGGTATTGGCACCAGCTACGCGTTGCAGAGCGGGCCGCTGAAAGACACCAGCATCCGCGCCACCTACACCACCCATCGCGCCAGCAAGGCACAGGGCGACGGCAGCCTGGATGAGTTCCGCGTGGTCACCACCATTCCATTCAACATTCTCTGACCGTCGGCGCCCTGGCCCGTTTCGCTGCGGGCCGGGGCGGCTACGCTGGAACCAATGCAAGCAGGGAGTTTTCAACACATGCACAGAGCTTTCATGAAATCGCGGCCGTTGCGCCTAGCCCTGGTCGCGCTGCTTCTGGGCGGCGCCACGCAACTGGCGGCCAAACCGCTGGTGGTGTGTACAGAAGCCAGCCCGGAAGGGTTCGACATCGTCCAGTACACCACCGCAGTCACCGCCGATGCCTCGGCCGAGACAGTGTTCAACCGCCTGGTCGACTTCAAACCCGGCACAACCGAGATCCAGCCAGCCCTGGCCGAGCGCTGGGACATTTCAGCCGACGGCCTGACCTACACCTTCCATCTGCGTCAGGGGGTGAAGTTCCACACCACCGACTACTTCAAGCCAACTCGTGACTTCAACGCCGATGACGTGCTGTGGAGCCTCAATCGCCAGCTCGACCCGAACCACCCCTGGCATGACAAGACCAGCGTCGGCTACCCGTACTTCGAGAGCATGGGGTTCAAGGAACTGCTCAAGTCGGTCAGCAAGGCTGACGAGCACACCGTGGTGATTACCCTCAGCCGACCGGAAGCGCCGTTCCTGCGCGACATGGCCATGGGCTTTACCTCGATCTACTCCGCCGAATACGGCGACCAGTTGCTCAAGTCTGGCAAGACCGCCGAGCTGAACAGCAAGCCGATCGGCACCGGCCCTTTCATTTTCCAGCGTTACAACAAGGACGCCCAGGTCCGCTTCAAGCCCAACCCGGACTATTTCCGTGGCAAGCCGCCGGCCGATGCGCTGGTGTTCGCCATCGCCATCGACAGCAACGTGCGCCTGCAAAAACTGCGCGCCAACGAGTGCCAGGTGGCGCTCTATCCCAAGCCCGATGACGTACCGTCGATCAAGCAAGACCCGAAACTCAAGGTTGAAGAAATCGAGGCCTTGGTCACCGGCTACATCGCCATGAATACCCAGCACAAATACCTCAACGACGTGCGCGTGCGTAAAGCCATCAACATGGCCTTCGACCGCCAGACCCATGTCGACCAACTGTTTGGCAAAGGCAACGCGCTGGTAGGTGTAAACCCTTACCCCCCCACCATGATCGGCTACAACACCCACAACCAGAACCCACCGCGCGACCTCGATAAAGCCCGCGCACTGCTCAGTCAGGCCGGTGTACCCGAGGGCACGGTAATCACCCTGTTCACCCGCAACGGCGGCGGCCCGACCAACCCCAACCCGCGCCTGTCCGCCGAGATGCTGCAAGCCGACCTCAAACAGATCGGCCTCAAGCTGGATATCCGCGTCATGGAATGGGCCGAGATGCTGCGCCGGGCGAAGAACGGCGAAGCCGACCTGGTGTCCACCGGCTGGGCCGGCGACAACGGCGACCCGGACAACTTCCTCAGCCCGCTGCTCAGTTGCGATGCCGTGAAAAGTGGCGAGAACTATGCGCGCTGGTGCAACCCCAAGTTCCAGGAACTGATCAGCCGCGCCCGCGAAGTGATCGACAACGACGAGCGTGCAAGGCTCTATAACGAGGCATTGAAAGTGTACGATGACGACCAACCCTGGATCAGCATGGCTCATCCAAAGATGTTCACCGCCATGCGTGACAACGTGGAGGGCTACGTGATCAGCCCTCTGACCAACAATAACTTCGCCACGACCAAGGTGAAGTAGAACAACAACGACCGCCGGCACCCCACACGGGGACCGGCGGCACTGCCGTAGCGGGCTGATCGCCCCACGGCCTGATGAGGTAACCCCGACAATGTTGAGTTTTATTGCCCGGCGCCTTGGCCTGCTGATACCGACCTTTTTCGGCATCACCTTGCTGACCTTCGCGCTCATACGCCTGATCCCCGGCGACCCGGTGGAAGTGATGATGGGCGAGCGCAGGGTCGACCCCGAAATGCATGCCCAGGCCATGGAACGCCTGGGCCTGAACAAGCCACTGCCGGTCCAGTACCTGGACTACGTCGGCAAACTTGCCCAGGGTGACCTTGGCGAATCGCTGCGCACCCGCGAAAGCGTGTGGCGCGAGTTCCTCACCCTGTTCCCGGCCACCTTGGAACTGGCCTTCGCCGCCCTGCTGTTCGCCGGCGTCGTCGGCCTGCTGGCCGGTGTAATCGCCGCACTCAAGCGCGGTTCGCTGTTCGACCACGGGGTCATGGGCATATCACTGGCCGGCTACTCGATGCCGATTTTCTGGTGGGGCCTGATCCTGATCATGTTCTTCTCGGTAAGCCTGGGCTGGACCCCGGTATCCGGGCGCATCAACCTGCTCTACGACATCGAGCCGAAAACCGGCTTCATGCTCATCGATACCCTGCTCAGCGATGAAGAAGGCGCGTTCAAGGACGCTGTGATGCACCTGATCCTGCCGGCCATCGTGCTCGGTACCATCCCGTTGGCAGTGATCGCCCGCATGACCCGCTCGTCGATGCTCGAAGTGCTGCGTGAGGACTACATCCGCACCGCCCGCGCCAAAGGCCTGTCGCCGGCCCGTGTGGTGTTCGTGCACGGCCTGCGCAATGCGCTGATCCCGGTGCTGACCGTGTTCGGCCTGCAGGTCGGCACACTGCTGGCCGGTGCGGTGCTGACCGAAACCATCTTTTCCTGGCCGGGCATCGGCAAATGGCTGATCGAAGCCATCGGTGCCCGTGACTACCCCGTGGTCCAGAACGGCATCCTGTTGATCGCCTGCCTGGTGATTCTGGTCAACTTCGTCGTGGACATCCTCTACGGCCTGGCCAACCCACGCATCCGTCATCAGCGCTGAGGCCTTTGCCATGACTAGCCCGATTCCAAAATCCGTGTCGCCGGCCAGCCCGGTGGACCAGAGCCTGCTTTACCCCTCCCCGTACAAAGAATTCTGGCAAGCCTTCGCGCGCAACAAGGGCGCGGTAATGGGCCTGGCCTTCATGTGCCTGGTGGTGTTCTGCGCGCTGTTCGCGCCTTGGGTCGCCCCGCATGACCCGAGCGAGCAGTACCGCGACTTCCTGCTGACCCCGCCGGTGTGGCTGGAAGGCGGCACCTGGCAGTTCATTCTGGGCACCGACGAACTGGGCCGTGATCTGCTTTCGCGGCTGATTCAAGGTGCACGGCTGTCGCTGCTGATCGGCCTGTCGTCAGTGGTGATGTCACTGATCCCGGGCATTCTCCTTGGGCTGCTGGCCGGCTTTTTCCCGCAGTTGCTCGGCCCGTCGATCATGCGCCTGATGGACGTGATGCTGGCCTTGCCGTCGCTGTTGCTGGCCGTGGCCATCGTCGCCATCCTCGGCCCTGGCCTGATCAACACCGTGATCGCCATCGCCATCGTCTCGCTGCCCTCTTATGTGCGCCTGACCCGCGCCGCGGTGATGGGTGAACTCAACCGCGACTACGTCACCGCCGCACGCCTGGCCGGTGCCGGCCTGCCACGGCTGATGTTCGTCACCGTGCTGCCCAACTGCATGGCCCCGCTGATCGTGCAGGCCACCCTCAGCTTCTCCTCGGCCATCCTTGACGCCGCCGCACTGGGTTTCCTTGGCCTCGGCGTACAGCCGCCAACCCCCGAGTGGGGCACCATGCTGGCTTCGGCCCGAGACTACATCGAGCGCGCCTGGTGGGTAGTGAGCCTGCCTGGCCTGACCATTCTGCTCAGTGTGCTGGCAATCAACCTGATGGGCGACGGCCTGCGCGATGCGCTGGACCCGAAACTCAAGAACGCCGCCTGAGGAGAACGCCATGTCACTGTTGCAGATCAACAACCTGAACGTGCGCTTCGGCGACGCCAATGCAGTACCGGTGGTAGACGGCCTGGACCTGAAAGTGGACGCTGGCGAGATCCTGGCCATCGTCGGCGAGTCCGGCTCGGGCAAGTCGGTCACCATGATGGCCCTGATGGGTCTGATCGACGCTCCCGGGCGCATCACCGCCGACTCACTGACCTTCGACGGCACTGATATGCTCAAGCTCAGCGGCCGTCAGCGGCGCAAGGTGGTGGGCAAGGACATCGCCATGGTCTTCCAGGACCCGATGACCGCGCTCAACCCCAGCTACACCGTGGGCTTCCAGATCGAGGAAGTGCTGCGCCAGCACTTGGGCCTTAAGGGCAAGGCTGCCCGCCAGCGTGCTCTGGAGCTCTTGAAGAAGGTCGAGATTCCGGCCGCAGAAAGCCGCCTGGACGCTTACCCGCACCAGCTGTCAGGCGGCATGAGCCAACGTGTGGCGATCGCCATGGCCATTGCCGGCGAGCCCAAGCTGCTGATCGCCGACGAACCGACCACGGCCCTCGACGTGACCATCCAGGCTCAGATCATGGAACTGCTGGTCAACCTGCAGAAGGAGCGCAACATGGCGCTCATCCTGATCACCCACGACCTCGCCGTGGTCGCCGAAACCGCCAGGCGGGTGTGCGTGATGTACGCCGGCCAAGCCGTGGAAGTGGGCCAGGTGCCAGAACTGTTCGATGTGCCCGCCCACCCTTACAGCGAAGCCCTGCTCGCCGCGATCCCCGAGCACAGCATTGGCGCCGAGCGCCTGGCCACACTGCCTGGCATCGTCCCCGGCCGCTACGACCGCCCGGTCGGCTGCCTGCTGTCACCACGCTGCCCCTATGTACAGGACAATTGCCGGCGCCAGCGCCCGCCCCTCGACCCACAGGCCCACAGCCTGGTGCGTTGCTTCTACCCGCTGAATCAGGAGGTGGCGTGATGGCTGTCGTACTTACCGCACGGGAGCTGACCCGGCATTACGAAGTGTCCCGCGGGCTGTTCAAGGGCCACGCGCTGGTACGCGCGCTCAATGGCGTGTCGTTCGAACTGGAGGCCGGCAAGACCCTGGCCGTGGTCGGCGAGTCCGGCTGTGGCAAGTCGACCCTGGCCCGCGCCCTGACCCTGATCGAAGAGCCTTCGTCCGGCTCGCTGCAAATTGCCGGCACCGAGGTGAAGGGCGCCAGCAAGGCAGAGCGCAAACAACTGCGCCGCGATGTGCAGATGGTGTTCCAGAGCCCCTACGCCTCGCTCAACCCACGGCAGAAGATCGGCGACCAACTGGCCGAACCGCTGCTGATCAACACCTCGCTGAGCAAGGCCGAGCGCCGCGACAAAGTGCAGAAGATGATGGAGCAGGTCGGCCTGCGCCCCGAGCACTATCAGCGCTACCCGCACATGTTTTCCGGCGGCCAGCGCCAGCGCATTGCCCTGGCACGGGCGATGATGCTGCAGCCGAAAGTGCTGGTGGCGGACGAGCCAACCTCGGCGCTGGACGTGTCGATTCAGGCGCAGGTGCTGAACTTGTTCATGGATCTGCAGAAGGAGTTCAATACCGCCTACGTGTTCATCTCGCACAACCTGGCGGTGGTACGGCATGTGGCGGATCAGGTACTGGTGATGTACCTGGGGCGGCCGGCGGAGATGGGGCCGAAGGAGGACATCTACGCGAAGCCGCTGCACCCGTATACCCAGGCGTTGCTGTCGGCGACACCGGCGATTCATCCAGACCCGTTGAAGCCGAAGATTCGCATCGCCGGGGAGCTGCCCAACCCGCTGAACCCGCCGGATGGGTGTGCGTTTCACAAACGCTGCCCGCATGCGACCGAGCGGTGTGCCAAGGAGGTGCCGGCGCTGAGGCAGGTGAGTACGCGGCAGGTGGCTTGTCACTATGCCGAGCAGTTTCTTTAACTGTTAGAAAACTGGGCAGCCCTCAATGCGAAAAACAGCAGTTTGCTGCGCTGCCCAGTCACGCTTCCTGACCACCGCTCACTTAGCAGGGCTAATAGTGGAGGACTGAGCATGCGTTTCAGCGCCGAGCATCTGAGGATGCGGCGGGAGGAGCGCAGCTGAAGTGCCAAGGCTTTTTGATTGTGGAGCTGAATCCATTTGTGGGCGAGGTTGCCATTGAGGCTGTAGCCCAAGGCGATGTTTGCGATGGAGGCACCGGGCTCGTCGCACTCTGGGCTTTGAAAGATTTATTGTAGGTACGGCGCTGAGGATGCCTGGAAAATCCGCTTGATGGGCCAGAAATGGTGTCCACTTTTAGGTGGACACCATAGCCTTCGCCGGCTCCGTCAGGAAGATGTGTTGGCCGGACGGATACCGGGATTCGACTACCAGGGGAGTGTCAGTTTTTTGTGTGCGGGACGAAAGCCTCCTTGCCTAACCCGCAGTCGGGGCACCGCCATTCCTGCGGAATGCTTTCGAATGGCGTACCCGGCTCGATGCCATGCTCAGGATCCCCACGCGCAGGATCGTAAATAAACCAACACGTCTCACAATAATATTCGGCAAGCAGTGTCGTCATCACTAGTTCCTTATCCGCTCTAACAGCGTGGCTTGAGTTATCCAGCCATCAACCCCGCCCGTCCTGCGCAGCTCGCCGACTAGGTAATCGACCATCACCTTCACCTTCTGTGACACATGCCGTCCAGGCTGATGGAGGATCCATGCCATTCCCTGTAACGTCCCCACATATTTCCATTCTGGGAAAACTTCCACCAGTACATTGGTGGTAATCGCTTCGGCGGCCAGCCTGACCGGCAGGCAGGAAATCCCCAACCCCGATAGGGTGGCATTCAACACCGCTTCCGGGCTGTCTGAAACGTAGCGGCCCGAAACACTGACCTCACACACGCCTTGTGCCGAAGTGAATTTCCAATTTTGCTTCTCACTGACCTCGGAAAACGGTATGCAGCTGTGTTCCGTCAATGCCGAGGGGTGAACGGGGCGGCCGTGTTTTTCAAGGTAGCTGTTCGATGCGCAGACAACAAAGTCGACAGGAAACAACTTGCGTGCCACCAGCCCTAAGGGTGGGCTGTCAGTGACTCTTATGCCAACGTCTATACCCTCAGCGATGAAGTCAAACTCCCCTTCATTAGAAATGAGCTGAACATTGACGCTGGGATAGCGTTCAAGAAACTCAGGAACGAGTTGATGACATGTCACATACAACGAACGCGGCACCGCGACACGAATAAGCCCTTGCGGGCTTTCGAGAAATCGTTCCTTGAATCGAAATATATTTGCTGACGACTCAAGCAGCTCTTTGCAGTGCGAGTAGACCTGTGCTCCCTCGGCATTGACTTTGAGCTGCCGCGTACTGCGCTCAAGCAACCGAATCGACAAGGCATTTTCAAGCTTTGATACTTGTTTGCTGACTGCAGACGCCGTCAACCCCAATCGGGCAGATGCGTCTACAAAACTTCCAGTTTCAACCACCACCGCAAATGCCGCCATACAAGGCAACATATCAACATGAATTTTCGCAAGATAGCATTGATAGTCCATTATTATGAGCACTCACATCTACAGGCCCACAGCGAAGAAATACGCCATTGGCACAATCCCCAAAAAATCTACAATTTTATAAGTCGAAACAATCTCACCCGTAAAGGTGCAGAAGCAAAGCCCCTGACAGCACTAGGCTAACACCGCCGATCTGGATGACTGACAGCCGCTCGCGAAAAAAGAAGTACCCCAGGATCGCGGCAACACCACCCGACAACGTGCTGATGACGGTGACAACGGAAACCGAGCCATTTAGAGCCCCCCAAGAAAACGCAGAAAACCCTCCCAGGTTGAAAAGACTGGCCCCACACAGTGAGCCATAGGTCTTCAGCATTATCGTCGTATGATCCCGCAGAAACTTGACGGCTTCAGGGATAAGGAACATGACCCCCACCGCATACCCTAGCGCCAGCATGTTCACCGGTCCCAGCGCCGGCAAGGCGAATTTCCCTTGAATCCAGAAGCTGATGCCGTAAAGCATGGCCGCCAACAAAGCAAACCACACAGACATCACACTGGTGAACTTACGATCGAAACCACCACCATTATCGCTGCGGCAGGCCAACAGCACGCCGAAAAAGCAGACAAGGATACCAACCACCTGCCAAGCGGAGAGGGCGTCGCCACCCAGCCATGCCAACAGCGTTGTAAAAACACCATACGAAGTGACCAGGGGCGCCACGACTGCTGTCTTGCCAATAGCGAAAGCTTTTGAAAGCGCCAGCGCTCCTACTACGGTGCATAGAGAGGCGACAATTCCTAACCCTATCGTGAGCCAAGGCGCAGATGTAAACTTTTGCCACTGATCGGCTGAAATGGCAATAAAGACTGCCATCAAGAGAAGTCCTAGCAACTGCCCAAAAAATACCGCCCGTTTCACACCGACCGCTCTTGCGTTCACGCCGACCAAGAAATCGGTAGCCCCCCAGAACACCGCAGCCAGCAACCCCATGAATACGTCCATAGTAACGGCCCTTAATTATGATTTATCCCTGAACCTCCCCAGACAGTAATCGGGAAAACAGCAGAAATCAAACACCTATTTTGGACGAATCTCTACAGACTGAGTATTTCTGCACGCCCACCAGGCTAGCAACCCCAGTAACGGGTTAGTTAGTACCGTAGAGACAACGGCAAGCGCCAAGAGAATACTGTAGGAACTTTCAGACAACACCCCAACCTGTACTCCTACACTAAGTATCACTAATTCAACGAGACCTTTGGTGTTCATCAGCACACCGACTTCTATTGAATTTATTGGTCTCAAGCCCGACATCCAGGCCCCAATGTATGAACCCAGCACCTTGCCGAGAGTCCCCCCCAGCAAGAACAACAGCAGCCATAGCCATAGACTTGGCTCACTGAAAGCACTTAGGGAAACCTGGATGCCAGCGGCGGCAAAAAAGATTGGGGTAAGAAAGAGATGACTGAACCTCCCGATCCATCGACGCCATGCCTCCTCCATCGAGCAGACGTCGTAAAACACGTATGCTGCCATGACCGCGCCAATTGCCTGATGGAAACCGAGCATCCCTGTAAGCTGCGCCGAAGCCAGGCAATACATAAAGGCAGCAGCGGCACGGGAGCGCTCACCAAGAGACGTGACGGCGGCCTGTTTTTTTAGCCATGGACGGAGCAACAGGAGCGTCAGTGCGGCATACGCTGCTAGACCGGCGAGCCTGAACAGGCCCTCATACAGGCCAGCTGCTCCGTCAAACTGTAATGTGAACACTAGCGCCAAAGCGCACCAAGCGAAGACATCGGTATATACCGCTGCTGACAACGCCAATTGGCCCGCCTGCTCATTGATGCCTTCACGCTCCCGGAGAATCCTCACCAATACAGGCAAGGCGGTAACCGAGAGCGCGATACCACAGAAGATGACGAAGGGCCAATAGGGCTGCGTCGGGGCAATCGACGCCTTCGACCAAGCCCCAATGACGCACCCTAGGGAAAACGACATCACGATTCCGAGAGCTGCGATCAAGGCCGGGGCACGCTGCTCTCCCCGGCGCTGGCCGAGGCCGGCGGCATGCCAGGGTACTTCGACCATCAGCATGATCAACCCAAGCTCACCGAACGCCCGCACCACCTCCATCGAGTCGGGCGCCAGCACCTTTGCCGACACTTGCGGAAACCACGCACCTAGCACCGTGGGCCCTAACAAAACACCAGCGACAATTTCCCCAACTACCCGACTCTGCCCAAGTACTATCGCCACACGCCCGCAGACCGCACAAACAAGCAAGATCAAACACACCAGCACTATCCAGTTCGACATGGATCCTCCCTCACTCCAGGCTCGTCAGTGATACCTGAAGCTATGCAAGCGTCAGCTTCAGGTTCTCATGAACGATCTCGGCCTGCCTGCGCAGTAAATCGCAATCCTCATGGACGAGATATACAAATCCCCAGGTCGACAGAAAATCCCGCGTGGCTTCGATGACCTCTCCTCTTCTCACAAGAAATCCAAGATCGTGGAACGACTCGAGGTCTTTGATCAGAGCTACGCCCTCAAAGCCTGTCACCGTGCCGCCTTGTTCAGAGATCAGGCAACAAATACAAAAATGCTTGTCGTAGCGCGGTACGGGCAACCTGAGCGGCGCATGGCCCAAGTAGATATCTATATTGAGGTCATAGCAGTTCAGCCCGGTGCATAACTCAATCAAGGCGGGTACATTAGCCCCAGGCAGGCGACCGTTTTGCTCGATAATGAAGTGCCCTGCCGGATTGATTTTGAACTCGATGTCATTGATGCCGATGTTGGCCTCAATGGCCGAGTTGACTTGGGATGTGTAGATAAATGCCTGGTGCGCCTGAGCGCTTATGGGCGAAATGGATCGAATGTTGCGATAGATGCTGGGGTGATCACCGATCCGGATTTTTTCGTATTCGGCGAAGCAGAGTATCTGTCGCCCGGCCGCTCCAAGATTCGCCGTAACGATGAAGTACTCAGGACCTTCGATATACGCCTCCACCAATGCATGTTTCTCGTCCTCCGACCCGGCGTCAACATTGCTTTCAATAGCGGCTAGTGCCTTATACAGATCGCTTCTGGACTGACAGATCTTCACATTCTCTGCACCCGTGCCTTGGCTCGGTTTGATCACAACAGGGAAAGCAATACCAGAATCATAACCCTCGACCAGATCATCCAAGGACAACCTGAACGCAGGTGTGACAGGAACACCCTCCTCTTGCAAACGACGCTTCATTTCAAACTTGTTCATCCTCGCCAGGCAGGTTGGCACCGGGTTGCCAACCAACCCAAGATGAGCAGCTAATCGGTCACTGATACGCAATGCCGAGTCGGAACCGGGGATAACTGCACGCACCGCCCTACCGGTCAAGCATGTCTTGGCTTGCTCCAGGCTTTCGACATACACCACCTCGTCGAATCCATCGACAGCATGCAGCCTCTGCAGGCGCCCGGGAAATCGCTTACGGGTAAGCAGGGCGACTGCGTGATACCCCTTGTGACGAATGTCCTGTCCATAACGCCGGCCCGAACTGATCGGATCGATGACAACTACCGTCTGTCGCTGAATACTCATCCTAGGCTCCGCATCGCGTTGTACATGTAGTGGTAGTAACGCAGCGCGACGTTGTAGCGAATCATCACCCCCAGCGAGAGTTCGCGCACCACATCTTCGCCACCAGCGGCATAGTGCTGCAGTACCGTTTCATACCAAGCGGCGCTGTGCCGGGTATCGATACTGATATGGGCCTTGTGATAGGCAATTACGTCCTTCGGCAGGCATAGACGCTCCATCGCCGCAGTAGTGGCGCCAAAACGTACCGGTGCAGACCCCTCTACCAACCCTATCGCACCGATAAGGCGCATGTTGTACTCGCGACGTACCGCCCACATCAGCAGAATGTTGCCATTCATCAGGCACTCCACGGGGGGCACGTCTACTCGGATCCCCGCTCTCCCCAATAGATCACGCATGTAACTGGATGACGTACGGAACATCGTGGTATGCACGGCGGTAAAGTCGCCATTGCCCATTTCATCCCAATAGTTCTCTCCTGCCACCATTTTGCAGTGAATCGGCATACCTAGTTGGGTCAATGCCATCAGGTCATCGAACGAACCATCGACCATTTCTTCCATACAGATGTAATAGGCGACTTGCTCTGCACTCGCCTTATGGCGCATAAAATCGACAAAGAAGCGAATATCTTCATTGATTTTCTTCTCGCACTTCATGTACCACGGAAGAAACGCCTCTTGCGTAGTTGGTAGCCTCCGAAGATCAACAAGGCGCTCCTCGGCAGCAGTCCATTCATCCTCCAGACATTCCGCGATGCTACGGGATAGCCTGACCGATCGTTGCGCGGAAACAAGCTGGGCTGGATCTCCGAGAAAGCAGCGATAATAGTCGGCAAGTTGCTGTTGTGTGTTGTGAGCCAATTGAGTCATCTCCGCCTCCTCAGTACAGGACAGTTGGCAGTTCACTGGAACGCAGGTCGAAAGCGTCATGGGATGGACCGACCTCGTACAATCTCGTAAGGCGGGCATGAGCCTCGCGCAGGGTGGGCACATGACTAGGCTCGACCCACCACAACACTACCCGGGGGTGTAGAATAGGGTCGAACCATTCCCGACCACGCTGCATGAACGCCCTATGTGGGGTGTTATAGAGAAAATCTTTCAATGATTCGACATCCCGCCACAGCGAGAGCGTGTAGAGGTAGCCCTCGCCCCATAGCTGATCTAGTAGCGGCTGGTCTTCAGCAGTCTCACGCCAGATGAATCCCGGATGCTGTTCGGCCAATGCGTTGACATAAGCTGTCGAATTATAGAAGTCCTTCATTTTTGCATGCCCTCTGGGAAAACTTGGCTTCACCAGATCGAACTGTGCAAGTCTACGTTTCATAACGCCTCCCACCGCTGGACTTCGATAATGTTCCGGTCGGGATCACGCACGTACACAAACGTACACATCCCCACCCCATCGACTGACTGCTTCGCCAATTTCCCAAGTAGCGATCCGCCGGCACTGATGACTTTTGCGCATACGATGTCCAAATCTAAAACCTCAAACGCAATGTGTGTAAAGCCACGCGAGTTCGCCAGCTTTTCCGGTTCCTCATGAATTTTACGGTACTGAAATATCTCTAGCGTCGGACCTTCCTCTTCGAAACCGGGCAACCGAAGATGAATGCCTTCGATCTGCGGTTCATTCAACCCAGTACCTTCTGCTACCGACCGCCCTGAGAGCCGGCGTACAGGGCCAACTGGAATACAATCGAACACATCGATATAGAACTTAGCTATCTTCTTCCAGTCGCTTGCGACCAGGTTAGTATGTGAATATTTGAGCTTAGCCATACCCCAAATCCTCGAATACTAGTCACGAAAAACAAAAGTTTCATGCTCTACCTGTCGGTCTTTGTCCCGCGCTCTTTCCCAGGTGGTATTGAGAATGGTACGAGTGACATCTCGTGTGAGTGGTTTGACACGGTGCAGGGTAGTGTCAGCCTTGAGCAGATAGACATCACCCGTGAGGTGGAAGTAGGAGTCAATTTTGTTCTCCACCAGCAAATTTTCTACCCGGGGATTCCGCTTATCCCAATTTGTATGGGGTACGCACTCCAACAAACCGCCCGCCTCAAGTTCTGGGGCTTCAACGACCCAGATTATAGTGTAGGGGTAATCCCCCCAATGCCAACCGTGGGTATCGCCAGATTTGTGCTGACTATTTATAATGAAATTATCCCATTTCCATGGCGTCGGAATGATGTCTTCCTTGACTATATGGCTGATCAAACTCATCAGGTAACGAGACTTGTATGCAAGTGAAATGTAGCGTCCATGAGCCTCGATAATTTCCTGAGGGACATTGCTCAGATAACGCGGTGTATTTCCAGTCGACTCAATCAGAAAATCCCGACGCTTCGCGAAGTTCACCAGCAAATACTTCACGTCTTCAGAAATCCGGTCACGCACCTCGGAGTCAATCAAGTGATTTATCTTCAGATATCCGTCCCTGGCAAATCGATGTTGTTCCCAGAAAAAGTCCCGACCTTCGAACGGGTCTGACTCCAGAATATTTTTACCATGTGCAGTATTTTGCTCCACCACGGATCGCCCTGGCATAATAACACTCCGAACCAATTAAGAAATCATGTGCTTCTGACACATGAAAATACTAACTCCTTACTAGGTCCGGATATACCCCAAATCCAGACTTACACTAATTCCTAAAACCGTGTAATTTCTTCTCTGAAACGACACACCTTCGCTAAGGATTCTCCGAACAAGCTATCGGTCATGCTAAAATCTGGGGCGCTACCCTGTTCAATTGTTTTACTGCAATTGACACCATGGAGCGTCGCAACCTGTGACCTGCGACACTTTAGGTAGTCGGCAAAGATGTCCTCTGGTTCCATGCCGTAATCTGGCTGGCGATGTTGCTTGGGCTGAAGCAGGTCGAGGTAATCAGTGGCTGGACCTACCAAGCAACATGTTTGCTCAAGGGTTCTGGATTTGCGAAGGCGGAAAAAATCGAAAAGAATGGGGAATTTCGCTGGGTTCGAGGATCCTGCATCATTGCGATTAATTCAGCGTGGATGGCATGCGGTTCTTCCTCGCCAGTGTCGGGCCAATAGGTGCCAGTAACGCGGATTTCGCTCATGCACGCCTGATTGAAAGCTACAACGCAAACTTGGGCAACACCGTGAAACCGCTTCAATCGAATCATCGGCATGGTCAACCGTAACCTTGGTGGCGTGGTTCCTACCAGCGGGCCAAATGCAAGTGAGTTTATGGAAAGCATCGGCGAATTAAGCAGAATATCCCGAGAAAAGGGCTAGGCATTTCAATAGGACAAAATGACCTCATCTGCACTGACGGTGTTCCGTGCAATTGATTAGTACGTGAACCTTAGAACACTACAAACTGATCAAGCATGCCGAGAATCTCGCGCACGTAGGCCATACCCTGTATGACTACCTGGAAGCCCTGAATCATAGTGCACGTGTGCTGTGGCCAGTCATGCTTACCAGCATGGCCGAGTGCTGCACAGCTTGGGTTGCCTTTAAGAGAGTGGGGGACCTAGCTTTACCCATGGGCGCCAGGTGTCAGCAATGTGTCCGGTCTCTACAGTTGTAGCAAAAGGGCCGCAAAGCGGCCCCCAAAAATCTCAATGCATAAAGAACCAGATCAGAATGATCACCGGAATCGGCACCCCAATCATCCAAAGCAGTATCGAGCGCATGGCCTTTCTCCTTGTTCGATGGTGACAAGAAAGGTGCAGCCGCCATGTCAGTTGTATCAAAAAACTACATTCATAAAAATCAGAGACTTACCCTCCAAGCCGCCTGAGCAAACCGTGCAATATGCAGGATCCACGCCCTTGCACCTGGGTGTTCTGCAATGCACTATCCACCCATGATCGCCACCACCCTCCCCGACGGCCCCGAGCAAACCCCGCTTACCGCCGAAATCGTGCTGCGCTACCACCTCTGCTGGAAGCATCGCGACCTCGACGGTGTCATGGCGCTCTACCACCCCGATATCCAGTACCACGACTTCTTTCAGAACCGCGTGCTCGGCCATCAGGAACTGCGCGACTACGTACGCGCCTGCCTGCCCCATGAAGCCGGCGAGGACATCGTCCACAGCGACCGCATCCGCGTCGATGGCTGCACCGCATTCATCCAGTATCAGGTCACGGTGCAGGGCGGTGACGGCCTGGTTGCGTTCCAGTCCAGCGAGGCGATCACCGTCATGGACGGGCTGATCTGGCGGGTCAACGAATACGCCACGCTGGTCCGCCAGAACGGCACAGGCCACGCCAACAGCGGCCCGCGCCCCGCCACCAGCCGCCTGGGCCTGTCGCCCCGGCAGTTGTCGACCATGGCCCAGGACCTGGAGCACTACTTCCAGCGTCAACGCCCCTACCTCGACCCGGAGCTCGACCTGCAACAGGTCGCCGACGCCAGCGGCTACAGCCGCAACCAGATTTCCTACCTGCTCAACCAGGTGCTGGGGCAGAGCTTCTACCGCTACGTCAACCAGGCACGCCTGCAGCACCTGATGGCCAGCCTCGGCGATGATAGCGTCGAGGCGACGATCGACGAGCTGGCCTTCAGTGCCGGCTTCAACTCGCTGTCGGCGTTCTACAAGTGCTTCCGTGAGCACACCGGGCTAACGCCCAAGGCCTACCTGAAGCAAATTTCCCTGCGTGCACGCACGTAAGACAGCTGCCCGCTGACACCACTACGATCGCCCACAGACCTTGACGGATGTGGAGCCGAACCCGATGCAACCCCTGCGCACGCTCAGCCTGTGGATGGACCAGCTCGACGAGCCGCTGTGCGCGCGCCCGGCACTGCGCAATGACCTCGACGTTGACGTGTGCATCATCGGTGCCGGCTATACCGGCCTTTGGACCGCGTACTACCTCAAGCGCCAGGCACCCCAGCTGAACATTGCGGTGATCGAAGCCCAAATCGCCGGCTTCGGCGCTTCCGGCCGTAATGGGGGCTGGCTGATGGGCAACCTGCTAGGCGAAGACCGCCTGCTCGGCACCCTCTCGCCGCAACAGCGCCGCGCCAGCATCGACCTGCTGCACGGCATCCCTGATGAAGTGCATCGCGTGTTGCAAAGCGAAGGCATCGACTGTGACTACCGCAAAGGCGGCGTGCTGTATTGCGCGGCGCGCTACCCCGAGCAGGAACGTAGCCTGCGCGCCTACCTCGACGACTTGTATCGCCAAGGCATGACCGAGGACGACTACCGCTGGCTGAGCCCCGAGCAGTTGGGGAGCCAACTGCGGGTCAGCAATGCGTTTGGAGCCATTTACAGCCCGCACACGGCGACCATCCAGCCAGCCAAGCTGGTGCGCGGCCTTGCCCGGGCAGTAGAGGCGCTGGGCGTATCGATCTACGAAAACACCCCGGCCATCGACTGGCAGCCGAGCGAGGTGCGTACCCCGCTGGCACAGATTCGCTGCCAGTGGATGGTGCCTGCCGTGGAGGGTTACGCCGCCAGCCTGCCGCCACTGGGCAAACATCAGTTGCCGGTACAGAGCCTGCTGGTGGCCACCGAGCCGCTGCCGGAGGCTACCTGGGAGCAGATTGGCCTGAGCCAGGGCCAAGCCTTCAGTGAAAGCAGCCGCCAGGTCACCTACGGCCAGCGCACCGCGGACAACCGCCTGGTCTTCGGTGCCCGCGGTGGCTACCGCTTCGGTGGGCGTCTGCGCGAAAACTTCAACCTCGACGAACACGAAGTCGAACTGCGCCGCTACCTGTTCGGCGAACTGTTCCCGCAGCTCAAACAGGTACGCATCACTCATACCTGGGGCGGCAACCTCGGCATGGCGCGACGCTTCCGCCCACACATGCTCTGCGACCGCCAGCGCGGCATCGCCCTTGCCGGCGGCTACGGCGGCGAAGGCGTCGGGGCTACCAACCTGGGCGGACGCACCCTGGCGGCGCTGATCCTCAACCAGCGCAACGAGCTGACGGCGCAACCCTGGGTGCTCGACAACCGCCCGATATCGAGACTGGCCAGCTGGCCTCCCGAGCCCTGCCGCTGGCTGGGCTACAACGCGATCATCCAGAGCTTCGTCCACGAGGACCGGACCCTCGCCAACCCCGCCAGCGCGCCGTGGAGGCGGCGCCTGGCCATATCGCTTGCGGACTTCATGGAAGGCTTCATGCACTGACTTCCCTTAACACTCGTACAGGATCCACCGGTCATGAGCATCACCCAGTTCAAGAACACCGAATTTGCCGTGCTCGACAGCTCCAACCCGGTCGCAGTACCGCTCGGCGAACCCGTGGCAGTCACGTCAGTCACCTGCGTGGAGCGCAGCGATGGCGTTGAAACCGGCATCTGGGAATGCACCCCAGGGCGCTGGCGGCGGCAGATCGTGCAACAGGAGTTCTGCCATTTCATCAAGGGCCGCTGCACGTTCACCCCCGACGGTGGCGAGCCTCTGGTCATAGAAGCCGGAGACGCATTGATGCTACCGGCCAACAGCACCGGCACCTGGGACATCCAGGAGACCGTGCGCAAGACCTACGTGCTTGTTTTCTGATCCGCTGATCGCCTGCCTTCGATAACAACAGACAAAGCAAGGTAAACCCGACATGCGCACCTTCCTCCTCGCCCCTCTGATGCTGGCCGCCAGCGTGGCCAGCGCCGCTGAAACGGTGAAGATCTACAACTGGTCCAGCTACGTGGCCCCCGATACGTTGAAGAACTTCCAGCAAGCCAGCGGCATCGTGCCCACCTACGACGTGTACGACAGCAATGAAACCCTCGATGGCAAGCTGATGACCGGCAATTCCGGCTACGACGTGGTGTTCCCCTCCAACCACTTCATGGCCCGGCAGATTCAAGGCAAGGCCTTGAAGCGCCTGGACAAGTCCCAGCTGCCCAACTGGCACAACCTCAACCCGGTGCTGCTCAAGGCGCTGGAGGTGAACGACCCGGGCAACCAGTACGGTTTCCCGTACCTGTGGGGCAGTACCGGCATTGGCTACAACATCGACAAGGTCAAGGCGGTGCTCGGCGACAACGCGCCGGTGGACTCCTGGGACCTGATCTTCAAGCCCGAGTACATGAGCAAGCTGAAAAGCTGTGGGGTCGCGGTGCTGGACAATGGCCCCGAACTGCTGCCGATCGCCCTGCACTACCTGGGCTTGCCCCATCACAGCCAAGACCCCAAGGACTACGAGAAGGCCAAGGAACTGCTGATGAAGGTGCGGCCGTACATCAGCTATTTCCACTCGTCCAAGTACACGGGCGACCTGGCCAACGGCGATATCTGCGTGGTGGTGGGGTTCTCAGGGGATGTGCTGCAGGCGAAGAACCGCGCCGACGAGGCGAACAATGGCGTGAAGGTGGGCTATTCGATACCCAAGGAGGGCGCGCCGATGTGGTTCGACATGGTCGCCATGCCCGTCGATGCGCCGGATGAAAAGGCCGGATATGCCTACATGAACTACCTGCTGCAGCCGGAAGTGATGGCCAACATCAGCAACCATGTGCAATACGCGAACGGCAACCTCAAGGCAGACGGGCTGGTGGACCCGGCGATGAAGGGTAATACGATGATTTACCCGAGCGACGAGGTGATGGGCAAGCTGTATGCGCTGGAGGCGATGCCGGCGAAGATCGACCGTATTCGTACGCGAATCTGGACCAGTATCAAAGCCGGAAATTGAAATGGGGCCGCCTAGCGACCCTTCGCGGGCACGCCCGCTCCCACAGGTATCACATGACCTCCAGGTTTGGTGATTCCCTGTGGGAGCGGGCGTGCCCGCGAAGGGCTGCAAAGCAGCCCCGATTTCAGGCCTTAATGGTGCTCGCGGGTAGCGCGGAACTTGATGTCCGGCCAGCGCTCTTCCATCAGCGCCAGGTTGACCCGGGTCGGCGCCAGGTAGGTCAGGTGACCGCCGCCGTCGATGGCCAGGTTTTCCATGGCCTTGGTCTGGAATTCCTCGAGCTTCTTCTTGTCATCGCAGCTGATCCAGCGCGCGGACCAGACGGTGATAGGCTCGTAGGCGCACTCGACCTTGTACTCTTCCTTCAGCCGGCTGGCGACCACGTCGAACTGCAGCACACCGACCGCACCCAGGATGATGTCGTTGCTGCGCTCAGGGAAGAACACCTGAGTAGCACCTTCTTCGGCCAGCTGCTGCAGGCCTTGACGCAGTTGCTTGGATTTCAGCGGGTCTTTCAGGCGTACGCGGCGGAACAGCTCCGGCGCGAAGTGCGGAATACCGGTGAAGCCCAGCGCCTCACCTTCGGTGAAGGTGTCGCCGATCTGGATGGTGCCGTGGTTGTGCAGGCCGATGATGTCACCGGCAAAGGCCTCTTCCAGCTGCTCACGCTCGGAGGAGAAGAACGTCAGCGCATCGCCGATACGCAGATCTTTGTTCAAGCGCACATGGCGCATTTTCATGCCTTTCTCGTACTTGCCCGAGCAGATGCGCATGAAGGCGATACGGTCGCGGTGTTTCGGGTCCATGTTCGCCTGGATCTTGAACACGAAACCGGTGAACTTCTCTTCCACAGGCTCCACGGTACGCTCGTTGGCCACACGGCCAAGCGGACGCGGCGCCCAGTCGACCACGGCGTCGAGCACGTGGTCGACACCGAAGTTGCCCAGCGCAGTACCGAAGAATACCGGGGTCAACTGACCGTTGATGAACTCTTCCTGGTTGAACTCGTGGCAGGCGCCCTGCACCAGCTCCAGTTGCTCGACGAACGCGTCGTACTGGTCGCCCAGGTGTGCGCGGGCTTCGTCCGAGTCCAGTTTCTGGATGATCTTGGCTTCGGTGCGCTCGTGGCCGTGGCCCGGGGTGTAGACGATGATGTAGTCGCCAGTGAGGTGGTACACACCCTTGAAGTCACGGTAGCAACCGATTGGCCAGGTGATTGGCGCGGCCTTGATCTTCAGAACGGCTTCGATCTCGTCGAGCAGTTCGATCGGGTCGCGGATATCACGGTCGAGTTTGTTGATGAAGCTGACGATTGGCGTGTCGCGCAGCCGGCACACGTCCATCAGGGCGATGGTACGCGGCTCTACACCTTTACCGCCATCGAGCACCATCAGCGCCGAGTCCACCGCGGTCAGGGTGCGGTAGGTGTCTTCGGAGAAGTCTTCGTGGCCCGGGGTGTCGAGCAGGTTGATCATGTGCTCGCGATACGGGAACTGCATCACCGAGGTGGTGATGGAGATGCCGCGCTGCTTCTCCATTTCCATCCAGTCGGAGGTGGCGTGGCGGTCGGACTTGCGCGACTTCACGGTACCGGCGACGGCAATGGCCTTGCCCATCAGCAGCAGCTTCTCGGTGATGGTGGTCTTACCGGCGTCGGGGTGGGAAATGATTGCGAAAGTGCGGCGCTTCGCGACTTCGGCGGCCTGGTTGGTCATGGGAAATCGCCTGACTGGGGGATTTGAAAGGGGCAGTATCATACCTGAAGTTGGGCCTGGACCAAAATCTGCCGAATGAATGGCGCCTGTGCCGGCCTCTTCGCGGGTAAACCCGCTCCCACAGGTACGACACAGGATTCGAATGCGGTGCAGTCTGTGTAGGAGCGGGTTTACCCGCGAAGAGGCCGGCACAGACAAAAGAAATCCAACAGGCAATCGCTTTATCACGACAAATGACCAAAGCGCAGTTATTTCAACGCCTGCAGCACATTAAGTCGCTGTTTTTTCTCGCCAAAAATCCTGCCCCCCAGTGATTAACGCTGGCCAAATGCTGCCTCAGATGGGAACCTTGACACCCATGGAGACGTCCACTCCCCTGCAAACCGCTTCGGTTGGGGACTGGTTTCATCAGCATTTTCGGGCCCGACGGGGTTCGGCTCATGGCCTGATCGCAGCCCTCGGCTTGCATCACGCTGCTACTCGCGAACACACCACCCGCCGCCAGAATTGGCCGGCAACCAAGAAGTGTGCTCGCCGACTACACAAGGAGTCCACCTGTGGCAAAACGCTACGGTTCGGGGCTGTTGGGATGGGCCGCCGTGCTCGTCATCCTGGCCCTGCTGGTCCACTGGATCGGCATCGACACGATCGCGCGTTATCGCGACGATCTTGGGTTCTACCTGCAAGCGCACCTGGTATTGGTGCTGGCTTCGATGGCGGCGGCGCTGGCCGTGGGCATCCCCGCCGGCATTGCGTTAAGTCGACCGCACCGGGTCGACAAAGCCGAGCGCTTCATGCAGTTCTTCAACGTTGGCAACACCATCCCCCCTCTGGCCGTTCTGGCCATCGCCCTCAGTATCCTGGGCATCGGAGCCGGGCCTGCGATCTTCGCGCTATTCCTCGCCTCCCTCCTGCCGATTGTGCGCAACACCTACGAAGGCCTGAAAAACGTCCCTGCTTCGCTCAAGGAAGCCGCCACCGGCATTGGCATGACCCCGCGCCAGCAACTCTGGCAGGTGGAGCTGCCCAACGCCGTGCCGATCATCGTCGGCGGCGTACGCGTGGCCCTGGCACTGAATGTGGGTACCGCACCGCTGGCGTTCCTGATCGGCGCCAACAGCCTGGGTAGCCTGATCTTCCCCGGCATCGCCCTGAACAACCAGCCACAACTGCTGCTGGGTGCCGCCTGCACCGCGCTGCTGGCACTGGTGCTGGATGCGGCGGTGAGTTTCTCCAGCAAGCGCTGGCTGGAACGCGGCCTGGTCCAATAAGGATAGGAAACGTATGAAGAAGAGAATCGCCTTGCTACTGGGCGCGGCCTTGCTGTTCGCAGGATTTGCCCAGGCAGCTGAAAAACCGCTGATCCGCATCGGCGCGCGGGTGTTCACCGAACAGACCGTGCTCGCCGAAATCACCGCGCAATACCTGCGCGCCAACGGCTTCGATGTGCGTGTCATCGGCGGGCTTGGCAGCAACCTCGCACGCCAGGCCCAGGAAACCGGCCAGCTCGACCTGATGTGGGAATACACCGGTGTGTCGCTGGTGTCGTACAACCACATCGAAGAGCGTATGCCCAGCGCCGAGGCAACCTACGCCAAGGTCAAGGAGCTGGATGCCAAAAAAGACCTGATCTGGCTGACCCCGTCGAAATTCAGCAACACCTATGCCCTCGGCTTGCCGAAGCAGGTCGCCGAGGCCTACCCGCAGATCAACTCGATCAGCGACCTCAACCAGGTGCTGCGCGACGAGAGCAAGCGTAATCACCTGGTGGCCCTGGACACCGAGTTCGCCAACCGCCCCGACGGCCTGGTAGGCCTGCGCGAAATGTATGGCCTGCCGCTGGGCCGGCGCAACATCCGCCAGATGGACGCCGGGCTGGTGTACACCGCCATGCGCAACAATCAGGTGTTCGCCGGCCTGGTGTATACCACCGACGGCCGCCTGGACGCTTTCGACCTCAAGCTGCTGGAAGACGACAAACACTACTTCCCCGACTACACCGCCGCGCCGGTGATACGCAAAGCCACGCTCGACGCCAACCCGCAGCTGGCTGGCCTGCTCAAGCCGCTGGCCGAGCAACTGGATGACCAAACCATGCGCCAGCTCAACGCCAAGGTCGATGTCGAGCACCAGAACCCCACTGCCGTGGCCGCGGACTTCCTGCGCAAGCACCCACTGAACAGCGAGGGCCAGCCATGAACCTGATCGATACCTTCAGCCACCTGGACTGGGCCCAGGTACTGCACCTGACCTGGCAGCACATCATGCTGGTAGGCGTTGCCGTGGGCCTGGCGATTCTGGTCGGGGTGCCGCTGGGCATCCTGATGACTCGCTTTCCGGCCCTCGCAGGCCCGCTGCAGGCCAGCGCCACAGTGCTGCTGACCATCCCCTCGATTGCCCTGTTCGGCCTGCTGTTGCCGTTCTACTCCAAGTTCGGCCAGGGCCTGGGGCCGTTGCCAGCGATCACTGCGGTGTTCCTGTACTCGCTGCTGCCGATCCTGCGCAACACCTACCTGGCCCTGACCAATGTCGAGCCCGGCATCCGTGAAGCCGCACGCGGTATAGGCATGACCTTCGGCCAGCGCCTGCGCATGGTCGAACTGCCCATCGCCGTACCGGTCATCCTCGCCGGTGTACGCACCGCCGTGGTCATGAACATCGGTGTCATGACCATTGCTGCCACCATCGGCGCCGGCGGCCTGGGTGTGCTCATCCTCACCTCCATCAGCCGCAGCGACATGTCGATGCTGCTGATCGGCGCCTTGCTGGTGAGCCTGCTGGCAATCATCGCCGACCTGCTGCTGCAAACCCTGCAACGTGCCCTGACTCCAGAAGGACTGCGCTCATGATCGAACTGAAGAACCTCAGCAAAACCTTCAACGTCAACGGCAAGGACGTCAAAGCCGTCGACTCGGTAAGCCTCACTGTCAACGAAGGGGAAATCTGCGTGTTCCTCGGCCCGTCGGGCTGCGGCAAGAGCACCACGCTGAAAATGATCAACCGCCTGATCACGCCCACCTCGGGCCAGGTGTTCATCGATGGCGAAGACACCACCGGGCTGGACGAAGTCACCCTGCGCCGGCACATCGGCTATGTGATCCAGCAGATCGGTTTGTTCCCCAACATGACCATCGAAGAGAACATCACCGTGGTCCCACGCCTGCTTGGCTGGGACAAGCAGAAATGCCACGAGCGTGCTCGCGAGCTGATGCACATGATCAAGCTCGAACCCAAGCAGTACCTGCAACGCTACCCGCGCGAGCTGTCCGGCGGCCAGCAACAGCGTATCGGCGTGATTCGTGCCCTGGCAGCAGATGCACCCGTGCTGTTGATGGACGAACCGTTCGGCGCGGTCGACCCGATCAACCGCGAGATGATCCAGAACGAGTTCTTCGAAATGCAGCGGGCGCTGAACAAGACGGTGATCATGGTCAGCCACGACATCGACGAAGCGATCAAACTGGGCGACAAGATTGCCATCTTCCGTGCCGGCAAGCTGTTGCAACTGGACCATCCAGACACCTTGCTAGCCCATCCGGCGGATGATTTCGTCAGCAACTTCGTGGGCCAGGACAGCACGCTCAAACGCCTGCTGCTGGTGCGTGCCGAGGATGCCGCAGACAACGCGCCATCGGTGAGCCCGCAAACGCCTGTGAGCGATGCGCTGGAGCTGCTCGACGAGCACGACCGCCGCTACGTGGTGGTGACCGATGCACAGAACAAAGCGCTGGGCTATGTGCGCCGACGCGACATGCACCGCCAGCAAGGGACGTGTGGCGATTTCCTGCGACCGTTCAATGCCACGGCGGCGCACGATGAGCATTTGCGCATCCTGTTGTCGCGCATGTACGAGTTCAACCGGGCATGGTTGCCGGTGCTGGATGCCGAGCAGGTGTTCTTGGGCGAGGTGACGCAGGAGTCGATTGCGGCGTACCTGAGCTCAGGGCGATCGCGGGGGGCGAAGACCAGTATCGTTTCGCCAGCTGAGGCCGTTGCTTCGTAAACGTCGGGGGCGCTTTGCGCGCCTTCGCGGGTAAACCTACAGCGGCCTGCGCCCAATCAGCGATGTGTGTCCACCACAGATCATGTGTAGGAGCGGGTTCACCCGCGAATGCGGTAGCGGCGGCAACGGTGAACGGCTGGTGAAATTGGCCAGCAGGCCCGGCCCTTTCGCGGGTAAACCCGCTCCTACGACGGCCTGTGTCCAATCACCGATGTGTGTCCACCACCGA